>JBEDKU010000105.1:0-2936 GCA_041172045.1 Verrucomicrobiota bacterium
GCTTCTACCCAAATGCCCACCGTCCCCATTCTCATGCCGCAGCTCGGCGAATCCATCGCCGAGGCCACCGTCGTCCGACTCGGAATCGCCGTGGGGGATTTCGTCCGCACCGACCAGGAGATCATCGAAGTGGAAACCAACAAGGCGATGATGGGGGTGACGACGCTGTGTGACGGTGTCGTCTCGGAATTGCGGGCGCAGGAGGGAATTTCCTACTCGGTCGGAACGCTGCTAGGTCTGTTGGAGGTCACCGAGGAGGAAGTCGCCCGCACCGGAGTCGAGTCGCTCGAATCCATCGAAGCGAAACGCGCCGCCTCCAGCCAGTCGAACAGCCCGGCCCAGGCGGAAGCGAACCTGCATTTCGCCCTCGATGACGACGCCTACGAGGAAGCGCCCGCCGTCGTTCCTAGTGTGAAAGGCCTGCCCGTGCCGACCGGCGTCATGGGAGCCCACTACATCTCCCCGAGAATGCGCGCCCGCATGGACGATCTCGGCATCCGCGAGGCGGACATCTCCGCCATCGCCGGAACCGGCGCCGGCGGACGCGTGACGGTGGAGGATCTGGAACGTTTCCTCGACTATCTCGACACCTGGCCGAGCTCCGCCGCCTCGCCGATGCGGCTAGCCGTGGCGGACGCGATGCGCCGCAGTTGGACCCGCCCACTGGCGACCGTCGGCCTGCCGGTTTTGCTGGACCGCACGCTGGACCACCGCAACGGCCAATCGCCCAAACCCGGACTAACACTCTACCTCCTTCGCGCCTTCGCCCTCGCGCTGGCGGAAAATCCGACAACCGCCGGCTACCTGATCGGCGACAAAGTCGTCCACCCGCGCTCGTTCGACATCGGTGTGGCGGTACAAGTCGAGGACGGCGTGGTCGTGCCCGTCGTCCGGAAAGTGGACCAGAAATCCCTGAGCGACCTCGTCGCCGAATACGACGACCTGGTGGACCGCGCCCGCCGCCGCCGCCTCACCGAGCAGGATTGCAGCGGAGGCATCGCCACCGTGACCAACTTCGGCACCTTCGGCCTCACCACCGGCACGCCTATTCCACTGCCGAATGAAACGCTCATCCTCGGCATCGGCGCGGGAGTCAAAAAGCCGGTCTGGAGCAACCAAGTCGAAGCATTTCTTCCCGCGACCGTCGCCGACCTGTTACTCACCTTCGACCACCGCGTCGTCGATGGCGGAGGAGCCGGAGTCCTGTTGAACCGGGTTTCCGCAATCCTCCAAAAACCGGAGCAACTCTAGCTCCGCCTCACACCACTCCGGCCGTGGACCTATCCGACAAATCCGATAAGATCGATATTCCGAAAAAAGCGATCTATCGACTTTCGATCTACTTCCGCTGCCTCCAAAAACTGGGTGACAACGGAGTGGAAACCGTGAGTTCCACCACCCTCGCCCGCGCCGCCGGAGTGAAACCAGCGCAACTCCGGAAGGACCTCGCCTACTTCGGCCAGTTCGGCACCCGCGGGCTGGGCTACCCGGTCGAAGTGCTTTCCACGATGATCCGTGAAACGCTCGGCCGCGAGCACCTCCAGCCCGTCATCCTCGTCGGCGCGGGGAATCTCGGCTCGGCGTTGCTGCGCTACCATGGATTCGAAAAGGAAGGTTTCGAAGTCGTCGCCGCCTTCGACGCGAATCCGGAATCGACCCGCGCGCGAGGCATCACCATCCCGGTCTATCCGGATTCCGATCTGGAACCCTTCATCGCCACACACGCTGTGAAGCTCGCCATCCTCTGCGTGCCCGTCGAGTTCGCCCAAGCCGTCGTCAACCGACTCGTCGCCGCCGGCATCCAAGGTGTGCTGAATTTCTCCCCCATCATGCTGGAAGTCACCCCCGACGTCACCGTGAACAACGTCGATCTCGCGCTCGAGCTCGAGCACCTCAGCTACTTCATCCGCTGAAATCCCGCGAGTTTGGAAAATTTCCCCTAAAGTTTCCGTCGTCCCGCCCGTTTATCAGGAGAATCCAGTGCCGCCGCCGAAAACGACTTCCAAACCACCCTCGAGGGAGCGGTTCATCGAGCAGGCGATGGTGGATTACGAATCCGCGCTCATCGGTTATGCCGCCACCCTCCTCCACGACATCGATCTTGCCCGCGACGTGGTGCAGGACACCTTCATCCGTCTCTGCCAGCAGGACCTCGAAAAAGTCCATACCAACCTCAAGTCGTGGCTCTTCACCGTCTGCCGGAACCGCTCGCTCGACCTGCTGCGCAAGGACAGACGGAAGCAGCCGCTTGAAGAATCCGATTGGAAAAAAATCGCCGCCACCGATCCAAACCCCTACGACGAAACCGACTGGCAGGAACGCATGGCAAAGCTCATGGCTAGCCTCGAACGCTTAACCGACAACCAGCGCGATGTCATTATCCTCAAATTCCAACAGGACCTCAGCTACCGCGAAATCCAAACCATCACCGGACTCACCACCGGCAACATCGGCTTCCTCATCCACACCGGCCTCAAGCGCCTGCGTGAAATCCTTCCTCACGACATCCGTTCCTGAACTCCATTTCCCCTATGAAACTCCATCCTGAAGACCCCCGAATCACCGCGTTCGTCCTTGGCGAACTCGAACCGGAAGAGGCCGCCGCCGTCGAACGCGCCGCCGCCGAGGATCCGGCGATCCAGGAAAAAATCCGTGAAGCCGGGGAAATCCAACTTTTCATCAAGGAGCGGCTTGCCACGCCGACCAGCCAATTGCATCCGCGCCAGCGCGAAAACATCCGCCGCAGCGTGCGTCAGACGGAAGCTGAACACAAAGTGACATCCATCCACCCGTGGCTCATCCCCACCGCAGCTGCCGCCGTGCTCGCACTTGCGACGTTCGTCATGATCCGCATGTCTGCGGAAAAACCCCAACAGGCCGCCGGACCGGTCCCCGCCGCACCGACTCCCACCAAGCCTGTCGAGCCGGCCGCACCC
>JBEDKU010000106.1:0-6054 GCA_041172045.1 Verrucomicrobiota bacterium
TGGCGGTGCCGGGGACGAGCGGGAGCACGAGTTTGCCGCCGTCGAGGCGGGCGGATTTGGCGATGATCGTGAGCTTGCCGCCGAGGTCGAAGGTGTCGGGAGCAGTGGCTTGGACGACTGGGCCGTCCGCGAGAGTTAGGAGCGCCGGGGTGTTGGATTTTCCAGAGACTTTGAGCTGGCGGATGAGGGTGGCAGGTTGGGATGTGGTGTAGGAGTCGAGCAGGATGAGCTCGTCAAATTTTACGGAGAAGGTGGGGAATCCGGCGGGGTCGAGCTTGTAGCCGCGGAAAAGCGCACCCGCGGGGAGGGCCGGTTTGGAGGTCGGATTGACGACTTTTTGTCCGGCAGGTGGTTCGTTGCCGATGCCGCGGTCGGTCCAATGGTGGCCGGCATCGATGAAGTCGCCGGTCCACATCAGTTCCGGTGCAAGGTTATCCGCGGAGTAGGCGAGATTGACGCCGCCGGGGAAGCCGATGCCGATGGCCCGCGGGGTGGTGCCGGAGATGAAATTTCGATAGATCACGGGGCGGCCGGACTTGGGCGCGAGGAGGATGGGTGGCCAGGATTTGCCGCTGGTCTCGTCGGTGAGGTAGACCCAATTCTTGTCGCCCTTTTTCCGCCAGGCGATGTGGATTTCCTGCACGCCGAGGACGTCGTAGTATTCGGTGCGGAACTTGTGGGTTCCCGCCGCGAGCTGGATGCCAGATTCCGTGCCACGTTTTTCGGCGGGGCCGACGCCGGTGACTTTGGCGACCTCCTGTCCGTCGATGAGAATGCGGCCGCCGTCATCGGCTTCGAGGCGGAAGGCGTAATCGCCGGTGGCGGGGACGTTGAGATTTCCCTCCCAGACGATGCCGAGTTTGCCGGATGCGGCGGCTTTGGCCTTATTGCCTTTTTTGATTTTCGGGAGGGCGATCTTGCCGGTGGGTTCTTCTTCGGTGGCGGTGGGGGTGAGTTTGGAGAAATCAGGGAGATCCTTCCATTCACCGGAATAGGTGTGGGAGAGGAGGTCGGTGAGCGGGAGGTTTTGCTTGATGGGATGGATCTTGAGGAGCTCGGAAGCGGTCCAATGCCCGGTGCGCGAGGTGGTTTCGCTGCGGATTTTTTTCACGAGCTCCGGAGTGACTGCTGAGGCTTGGTTGCCCCATGAAGAACGGACGTAGGTGAGGATGGCGGCGATCTGATCGTCCACGATGGCGGCGCCTTGAGGTGGCATTTCGAGGTTGTAGGTCTTGCCGAGCACGTCGATGGGACCGTGGAAGCCATGAAGAACGATCTTGATCGGGAGCTCGGGAGTCGCCTGCACGTAGGGACTTGCGGCCAAGGGCGGGAACGCGCCATTGCCGGCACCTTTTCCATCCGCGCCGTGACAGGCGGAGCAGTAGAGGGTGAAAAGCTGTCCGCCATCCTGGGCGTGGATTTCCGCTGGAATCGCGCAGAGAAGTGAAATGGCGGGCAGAATTCGAAGGGACGTCATGGAGGAGTAGGTCAACGTGAATGGGTGCGGAGGACTTTCAGAGCGACAAGCCACAAAGCCAGCCCGCTTGACAGCCAGCAAAGTGGCGGGACTGGCAAATTCATCCTTTGGGGTGATATTTCCCGTGCCGGGCAATCCGGGTTCCTCATGGCTGCCGGATCCATTTACAAATCGCCAAGATGAAATCCGCCGCCCAGCCGAAGAAGTTTCTCGTTCTGATTTCCCGGCATCTCGTGGCCGCATGTCTCATGGGAATTCCTCCTCTCGCCAATGCCGCGATGACGGACCTACGCGTCGAGGGGCAGCCCGGCTGGATCGTCAGTGACGATCCAGAGCCGATGCTGGCGTGGAAACCGGTGGCGGAGGTCGACGGCGAGCCAGTGGCAGGATACGAGGTCGCCGCTTCCAAGAGCCAAGCGGATGCGATGGCGGGGAAGGGGACATGGTGGAAATCCGCGGTGCTGCCGGTGGCGAATGGTCCGGAGGTGGGCTTTGATTCCTCCGCGCTGCCTTCCCGTTCGGAAATCTGGTGGAGTGTTAGGGCGGTCGGCGCAACGGGGAAAACCGGAGCGTGGTCGGATGCGGCGCGCTTCGAGACGGGTTTGAAAAAACCTGATGACTGGACCGCGCAATGGATCGGCATGGCGGTGGCGGACCGGCAGCGCGCGGCCCCGCAGTTTCGCAAATCGTTCCGAATCGAGAAGCCGGTGGCAAAGGCGCGGTTCTATGTTTGTGGGCTGGGCTGGCACGAGTCCTGGCTGAACGGCGGCAAACTGGGGGATGAAGTCCTGCAAGCCGCCCAGACCGACTACGACCAGCGGAATTTCTACGTCTCGCACGATGTGACGTCGCGGATCGTGCAGGGGGAAAACGTGTTGGGCGTGTGGCTTGGCGACGGGTTTTTCAACCAGGACCGCGTTTGGGGACCGAAGGGTTTGAGCTATGGCGAGCCCCGCTTGAAGGGGCAACTGGAGATCACTCATCCGGATGGCTCGCAGACGATCATCGCCACCGATGAGAACTGGCAATGCAAGGCGAGTCCGATCATCGGATCCAACGTTTATGCCGGGGAAACTTACGATGCGCGCGTAGGGGACCCGGGCTGGGCATCTGCGGATTTCCTGCGAGATGGATGGAAGTCGGTGGTGAAATCCAGCGATCCCGGCGGCCCGTTGTTGGCGATGAATTTGCCGCCGTGCCGACGCCTTGGCATCGAACCGGTGCGATCCCTAAGAGAACTTACGCCGGGGACTTGGATCTATGATTTCGGTGTGAACCTGGTCGGCTGGGCGAGGTTCAAGGTGGAGGCTGATGCCGGCACCAAACTAACCGTCCGATTCGCCGAAGACCTGCTGCCGGACGGATCGCTTGATTTCGCCACCGGCGGCGTGGAGCACACCAAGGTCAACCAAACATCCACTTACATCTGCCGCGGCGGAGGTCGTGAAATCTGGGAACCGCGTTTCACCTATCATGGGTTCCGCTACGCCGAGCTCACCCTCACCGGCGGCAGACTCAAATCAGGCGCTCCGTCCAAGGATCTGTTGGAGGGCGTGATCGTCCACAGCGACCTGCCGGTGACGGGGAATTTCGAGTCTTCCGACGAAACCCTCAACCGCGCCTTCGAATGGGCGAACCGCACCTTCACCGGTAATATCCAGGGCGTGCCCACCGACTGCCCGGTGCGCGAGCGATGTGGCTGGACCGGCGACGCCCATCTCATCGTGCCCTACTCGATGTATCGCTTCGACGCGGCGAGCTTGTGGATGAAATACACCGACGACATCGTCACCACCGCGACGCGCAACACGCCGATGTTGATCTTCGGAAAAGGCATGGGCGAACGCGTGGTAAAGCCGAAGGCGGCCGGCATTCCGACGATGGTGGCTCCCGGAAAACGCTTCATCGGCGAGGCCTCGCCCGATTGGGGATCGGCGATCGTATTCATCCCCTGGGACATCTATCTGCACACCGGAGACCTCCGGCTGTTGAAGCGACATTACGATTCCATGCGGCAATGGACGCTGCACCTCGAAGGCCGTGCGGAAAACGGCATCCTGCGCTCCGGCCTGGGCGACTGGTGCAAGCCGGGCAAAGGCGTGAAAACCGAACCGCGCGACTACTACGGCGAGGTGATCCCGATGCTCTCGACCGCCTGTTATTTCCGCTGCGCGAAGATCATGGCGGATACCGCGAAGCTCCTGGGCCGGGGCGAGGATGCCGCGCGTTTCGCGGAAATCTCACGGTTTGTTAGGGATTCGTTCGTCCGCGAGTTTTACAGTGAAAATCCGAGCATGGTGCCGGACCAGACCATTCATTCCATCGCCGTTCAATGGGGCGTGCTGCCACCGGAGCGCCAGGTGGAAGCCGCCCGAAAACTCGCTGAACTGGTGAAAAACGCGGATCATCATTTCAGCACAGGCGTGTTTGGCTCTCCCTCGCTGTGGCCGACGCTAGCGGGTTTCGGTCATCAGGATGTGGCGTGGAAGGCGCTGCAAAACGAAAGCGCGCCGAGTCTCAAGTATCTGGCAAAGCGCGGTGCGACCACTTTCTGGGAAGTTTGGCCGATGGAGACGGACGAGAAGGAAATTTATAGCCGCTCGCAAAGCCATCCGTTCCAGGCGGGCTTCGTCGCCTGGTTTTTCTCCGGACTCGCCGGCATCTCTCCGGACCCGGAAAAACCCGGCTTCCGCCTCATCCGCATGGAGCCGCAACCGATGGTGGGACTCGATTGGGTGAAGTGCTCGTTCAACTCGCCGATGGGAGAGATCAAGAGTTCATGGAAACGTTCCAAAGACACCTTCACCTGGCAAATCACTATCCCGCCGGGCGCGGAGGCAAGGCTGAGAGTGCCAGGTCGCATCAAGCAGCTACTTCCGAAACCGGCGGTCGCGCCCGAGATCCAGGATTCCGACGATGTGCAGGGGAAGGCGCAACGTTTGAGTCTCCCATCCGGCGAATTTACGCTCGTTTCCGATTTGAGTCAGGGGTGAGGCGTGGCTGGGTCCGGCAGGGAAACCGCAACAGAACCGGGCCAAACGGGTGGGTTTTTTCCGCGCCGCGGCCTTGGGCATGAGGCACATCCTGATCTTCCGATCGCGGCCAAGTTTTCCCTTCTCGTGTTTCATCGGGATTCCAGCGCTTTCAAGGGTTTCTTGAAGCAATGGCGGACAGGGAGGGATTCCAACCTTCTCTGACCTTTTCCTTATGGGAGTAGGGGATTTTGGAACACGAGCGACGGGTTGTGTACCAGTTCTGTGTCCCAGAAATGCACCAGAATTGTTCAGTTCTGTCAAGGCCGGCATTGGCTCATCTGAGAAAACAGGATGAAGGTGTTGCAATCGTGATCGTTCCCCCGCGTGAGTGACACATCCGATGCATCCTCCTGCGAGAATGCTCCAGCTCGTCGTAGGATTGTGATAGGGGCAACTGGATTTGCCACTGAATCGCTGAATGCCTACACGTAGTCGCTCAGGGGGACCTTCTCACTACGTCCGCTGGCCGAGGGTTCCCCCGCATCGCTTTGATCGCCTCTTGGCCTCTCTTAAACGTAAATCGGGCATAGTGGGGAAGACGTCCTCAGTCCATTTTTACTTTCAAGCCGGAGGAGGGTAAGCTGTCAAGATTGCGGTAGGATCTGAGTTGCGATTTCACCGGTAAAAAATGCCGCAGGCAACAGAAACGAAGTTTCTGTCTTCTTCCTTCTACTTTTTCTTTTCTCTACACTTCTTAGGGTATCAAATTCTGATGCCCACAAATTCAAAATTTGATACCAAGAAGCATCAAATTGTGATACAAAATGGGGTCAAATTTTGATACCATTTAGGGTGCCGAATTTCAACTATTTGGGCTCCGAAGTTTTGGCCTTCTTGATCTTCGGCTTCTTCTCATCCGGTAAATAGCTAAAGCAGTTCTCAGAAAGCGAATACGCCGTTGAGCCACCTTCGAGCTTCCGCTCAAGAACCAACCCTACAGTGATCAGTCGCCTCAGAGCATTCTTCAATGTGTTCAACGTCATTTTCAATTTTCCGGCATAAGGCACGGCATCCTCTTCAAAGGATGGTATCCCATTGAGGAATTGTCGCTGGGTTATTTTTTCCCAACGTTTGCCCCATCCTACAGTGCGATCCATGATGAACAAGAGCACCACAAGTTGCGTCGGAGTAAAAGCGAATGCATAGGCTCGCATCACCTCCTGGAATGTCATGGTGATTTGAAAGAATCTGGACTCAGAAATCGAGGTCTGTTGGGACTTTTTCAACTCTTGCGCCCCGTTTGATTTTGAGGTATTTTTCATCTGTAATTCGTTTGGCCAATCCCGGTTGCAATTTCGCAGTCGCGCCGGGGTTGGCTATTTTTTGAGGGTGGCTTATGTGGTGTGCGAAGTGTGAGCGCCTTTCCGAACTTTAAGACTGGGTTTCTCCATGCTTTGAAGTGAAACCGGGGGACTGTCTCCAAAAGCATCATCGGCAGCGAGTGAAAGCCGTTCTGCGAATGTGGGAGAGTTGGCTCTCCAGTAATAGACGAGTTGCCGGGAGACACCTGCGAGCCTCGCGCTGGCAAGGATGTTTCCCGAG
>JBEDKU010000107.1:0-15807 GCA_041172045.1 Verrucomicrobiota bacterium
AATTAAATCGGGCCGAAATTGACGGTCCGCTTTTTTTCCTGGTTGCTTATGGGTTCACGACCACCCGGAGCCGGGCGAAGTTTTTGGCGGGACCGTTGGGGATGGTGGCGGAAATGATGGAGCTGTCATTTTGCACATAAGCACCGACTTCGGCCCACGGGATGGATACGCCGAGATCGGATGAGATTTCGATGCGATAGCTCAGGTCGGTGTTGCCGGAGGTGGCGGCGCGTTTGTTGAAGGTCAGCAGGTTGCCGGAGTAGGTGCCGGGTGAGGCGTCGGAACCGGCAAAATTCAGGTTCAAGCCGTATTCCACGCCGTTGGGGATGCCATCGTTGTCGGAGTCTCCGTTCACGCCGCCGGTGACGCCGTTGGCGGAGGCCCAGCCGGCGAAATTCGGCGATGCGCCGGTTTGGGTCAGGATGGCCTGGGTGCCGCTGGAAATATCCACGGCGTAGCCGGGCGGCACGGTCATCGTTCCGATCAAGCTGGTGCCTTGGGCGATCACGTAAGGTCCGGCGTAGCTTCCAAGTGGGGCGACCGTCAGGGTGGCTCCGGTGAGATCGACCGCTCCGGTGGACATCAGCTTGTCGCAGCTGGCAGCGTTGAACTCGACGGCGAGCGTTCCTGCGATGCTGATGGGGCCGGTGTTGAAGGTGCCGGTTCCGCCATCACCCGGGGCGAGGGTGCCGCCCACGGGAACGGAGGTGGTTCCAACAATCGTGCCAGTGCCGCCGAGCGTGCCGGCGGTGACGGTGGTGCCTCCGTTGTAGGAGCTGATGCCGTTCATGATCATCGTGCCGTTGCCAGTCTTATTGATGCTGCCGGTGCTGGTGAAACCGCCGCTGAAGCGGGTTGTGTTGTGGACGGCGAAAATTCGGGATACTGTGCCGATGTTCCCGTTAGTAGCGTTGCTGAAGTTGAGACTGCCGGTTCCCCCTGCAGTCGCTCCAAACGTGTAAACGGAGTTGGTGTTTCCCGCGAAAGCGCCGAAGGCGTTGGTGATCGTGCGGGCGGTGGAATCCGTGCTGCGGATCCCCGGTGTCGCAACGGTGCTGGAAACCCCCATCGTCAGGAGGGAGCCGGATCCGAGCGCGGTGGCATTGCCAATGGCCAGCGTGCCTCCCGCGATCGTGGTATTACCCGACCATCCTGAGTTGGCATTGCTCAGCGTCAGGGTGCCGGTGGCGTTGTTCTTCGTAATGCCAGCGGTCCCGCTGATGGCTCCCGCCACGGTGATGTCGCCACCGGCATAAGTCGCATTCGCGCCGGTCGTGAAACTGAGGGCGTTCGAGCCGAGGGCGATGTCGCCGTTGATGGTCAGGGTATTGCCGGCGGTGTTGGAAGTGCCGATGCGCGCTCCGGCTGCAACGGTAATGTTGCCGTCATAGACATTGGCACCAGTGCTGCCATGTAACGCGCCGAAAGCACTGTCTGTAGGGCTGCCATTCAGGGTGAGGGCGTTCCCATAGGTCAACCCGCCGGTCAGGCGCAGTGACGAAGTGCCCAACATGTTGATCGCACCCGTGCTCAGTGCACTATTGGGAAAAACGTTCAACGTGTTATTGCTGGCCACGGTCGTGGTGCCGGTGAAGTCGTTGGAAGCATAGAGGTTCACCGCCGTGCCGCTGAAGGTGCCGTTGCCAACGATCAGATTGTTGGCGCCGGTGAGGATGTTCGCGTTGTCCAAGCCCAGAGTGGCACCGCGGCTACCTGATAGACGGTAGGCATTGCCGGCGGGCGTGATCGTGCCTTTAAACCTCAGAATGTTTCCCGTACCCAGATTCGACGCGGTGGACGCACCCAGAAACAGGTTGTTGTAGCCGGTCATGTCGATGGTTTCCGTGCTGCTCGTGGCGGTGCCCAAGCCGCCGGTGTTGACAATCCCGATTTGGCCGGTGGAGGCGGCATCGATGCGGTCGCTGTCCAGCCAGGCCTGAACGGACGACATGGCCCCGAAGCCGTCGATCTCGCCATTCGCATTGACCACCACCGGTCCGCTCACCGGAAGGGATGCCGCATTCAAGAAATAGAGGTTGCCGGTGTTGATGTTGATTCCGCCCGTGTGGGCGGCGTTGTTGCCGGAAAGGGTGATTCCCTTATTGGCGGCTGTGAGATTAAAGGCCCCGGCACCCGTGAGGTTGAAATTAAACATCAGTGACGAATAGCCGGTGTAAAGCATGGTGGTGCCGCCGGTTCCCAGATCCAGGTTGGTATTCTTGCCGACGCTCCCGGAATCAGCCGTGCGGGCGAGCGTGGCACCTCCGCTCATCGAGAGATGGTTGACGACGGTCGCAAGACTCGTCGTGTCATTATTTCCCAGTTGAGCATCGCTGATGAAATCCAGACGGGTCGTCGCGCCGGAAACGGTGATCCCGCCGCTGAATGCCTGCGTGGTGCCTCCCAATGAGACAATGCCTTCTGTCACATTCAACCCGCCCGAAAAGGTGTTGGCTCCGGTCAATGCCAGCTTTCCCACTCCGTTTTTGGTCAGACCGTCCGCACCGGCGACCACCGCGCTGATGGTCGCGAGCTTCGGTGCCGGAGCAAAACCGCTCTGCAGGATGCCGAGGTCATTTACCGTAATCGCGGGGATGCCGGCGGTTCTATCCAAGGTAAGGATATTGGCAGAGTTTGCGCCATTGGACAGGGTCCATCCGCCCGTTGGGGTTACCGTGTTTCCGCCCACATAATTGGCCCCGGTAGCTGGATCCGTGGTAGGCGTCGTATCGCCGAAGACGAGGCCACCCAAAGTCGTCGGGGCATCCAACGACACCGTGGTGATCGCCGTGATATTGAGCGTGGTGAAATCCGCGGTGGAATCAATGCCTCCGGCCACGATGTTGCCCGACCAATTTCCCATTGTGCTGTAGGTTCCGCCAGCGGTGTTGGTCCAGGTGCCGTCGGCCGCATGGGCGGACTGGCCGAGCAACAACGCGGCGAGGGTGAATGACAAGGTGATCGACGTGGATTGAGCGATGCGGCGGGGTTTCATAATAGGTTTTGGTGAGATGATTCGGTGGGAACTCGAAGGCAGAAAGGGTGCTTCGTCAAGTATAAAAGTTACCGGTAAACAAAAGCGCGGGTTTTAGGATCCGAAGCCAGCACGAAGCCGATGAGGGTATGTGTCGGAGCGGAGAGCCGGAAACGGGCGGTCAGGGCTAAAGCTCGACGTATCCGCGGCATTAGCCAACGTTATCTGCGGATGCCGTCGCCGGGGGATGACTTGAATCCGTCATCCGGGGTGGCGAGATCCTTGCGCTGCCAGGCGCGGACGTAATCGAGCACGAAATCAGCGGGAAGCTGCGCGTCGTCGAGCAACTCGGTTTCCCAACCGCCGGTGACGTGATCGAGCAGGAAACAACTGGGGATGCTGGAGATGCGGGGGTTGATCCAGCGGGCGACCTCCTTGCCATTGCCGTAGAGGATGGCGGAGTCTGGCGTCCACAACAGGCCGACGACCAGAAAGCCGTCCTTGTCGGCGGGCACGTAGATGCTGCCCGAACCGGTGACCTTGTGAGCGGCGCCGTAGCCGTCGAAGTGCATGGCGAGGTTGAAACGCTGCGTGCCGTAGATGGAGAGCTGTTCCACGATGTCGAACTCCATACCGCCGAAGTTGGTGGACTGGCGGGCACCTTGATCGCCCTTGCCTTCGCCGCGGTCGGGCATGAGCCAGAAGGCCGGCCAGAGGCAGGGCGCGCTGGGCAGCTTGAGCCTGGATTCAAAGTAGCCGTAGCGCTGGACCCATTTGCCATAGGTGCCGGCAAATCCGGTGGCGTAGTCGGTTTCCTTGCCGTCCGGCTTGTCGTTGTGACGGCCGGTCTTGCGCTCGACGCGGAGGATGAGGTTGCCGTCCTTGACGATGACGTTGTCCTTGGAGAAATGGGTGCGCTTGTCCCAGAAATTGGACGCATAGATGTTCCACTTGGTGAGGTCGATCTGCTCGCCGTCGAAGTTGTCTTCAAAGGTCTTCGTCCACTCGCCATCGACGGGCGGGCGCTGGCCTAGCCACTCGGGAAGGTCGATGGCGGTCGGATTTTCCCCGGTGATGGAGGTGACCAGCAAGGTCTTGGCACCGGGTGTTTCGTCGCTGAGCACGGTGACGCCGGTGACACGATGGCTGACAAAGGAGGTTCCGGTGCCGGGTTTGCCTTTGAAGTTCTTTTTGAGCTTCGCGTTGCCCACGTCGGGATCGTCGCTTCCCTCCCAGGGAGTCGTCCCGGCGAAGGGGATGATGATCTCGGCACTCGCGCCCGGCGCAAGCGGGCTTTTCACCGCGCCGGCTGCGGTAGGACCGTCCTTGCTCTCGATCCGGACGGCCGGAGTCACCGGCGTGGTGCCGGTGTTCCGCACGCGGACACGGACTTGGAAGTAGTCGTTCAAATTCCAAAAACCAAGCTCCGGCTTGAAGGTCACCGCCTCGCCGGCCGCGCCCGCGAAATTCAGGCTCAGGGTGCCGGCATCGGCAGTGGCTTTCGCGGAGCCGAGCAGGGTGAGTTGTTTGGTGACGTTGATGGCGACTCCCGCTCCTAGCAAGACGCCCTTCGCGGGCTTGATGGCGACGGTCTTGGGATCCACCGGCGGCTTTTCTCCGACGGGGCCGGCGGCCACGATCCGGTCAATGCGGAAGGTTTGCGCGGTCGGCGCCCTGGTCCCGAAGATCAGGACCGACTTGATGGCCGAGGACTTGAGTTTCGACTTGGCGGCGTAGTCGAGATAAACCGGGACCGGGCGGCTTTCTCCCGGTGGAATTCCCACCGAGGCGGCCCCGGTTTCCCCGGTCGCATCGTCCACGCGCATGGAAATCCGCATCGCCTTGGCGGAGGTGTTCGTCACCGTGGCCTCGATGCGGCCGTGGGTCGAAACGTCCCACGGGCTTCCAGGCAGAATGCGGACGCCCGGGAAACTGGATTTGCCCGCCGCTAGAATCGAAACCTCCACGCCTTCCTTGCCGGTGGTGAAACTCACATCCGGTTGATTGCCGCCGTTGGCCACGACCTGTTTTTCCCATGCCTCGATTTCCGGACCGAAGATGACCTGGGAAGCGGCTGTTTCCTGCGCCAACAGCGGGTGAAGGTTCGAAAAAAACAGGAGGGGCAGGATGGTGAGGAATAAGGGTTTCATAAAGTGGTCGTTGAAAGTTTGTCGGATAGCATGGAAATCAGGTTCTATCAGGGCTGGCTCCAACACCCGCGTTGCCGCCTGAGAGAAGAGTCCAATTTTCCGCGGCAGGTTCGGTTCAGTTGCCGACGGCTGCCAGGCGGCGGACCTGGATCTTGCGGAGGTGGGTTTGGTTGTTATTGCACCAGCGTTGGCTGCCGATTCCGACGTGGCCGTCCGGTGCGCCGGAGCGGAAATTCTCCGGCTGGTAGTCCTTGAAGGTCTCGATGCCGTTGCAAGTGAGGGAAATTTTCTGGTCCTGTGAGCGGAGGAGCATGGTGTTCACCTCCTCGTAGGGAAACTTCTGGATGCCGTCCGTGGGCAGGCGGAGGAGGGTGTCTTTGGGCTGGGTGGTGCGGTAGTTTCCGGTGATCCGGGGGCGCATGGGACTGACGCCATCCTGGCCGTAGGAGGCGATGTTGTGGAATCCGGATTCGCGCCAATCGAACATGACCTCACAGCGTTTACAACACTGACCCGTGTCCGGCTTGGAGGTGACGGAAAACTCCACGAACATCTCAAAGTCCGGACCGATGCGGGAGCGGTGAACGATGGCGGCCCGGCCATCATTTCCATGATTTACAAGCGTGCCTTCACCTTCGCAGGACCATTTTCCGCTCAGGAGCAGCCAGCCGCGGAACTCGGCATCGACCGGCAGGGTGACCCACTCGCCACGAGCCAGGGCCTCCTCGACATCGATGACTAATAATTTATCGTAGACGCCCTCCGCCGCGGCTCCCTGGGCGCGGGGTTCGATGGTTTTCAAGCGAGCCTTGGCTTCCGCCAGGTCGCCTTGCTGGTAGAGGGCGTTAGCCGCTTGGAATTCCTCCGCGATGGGTGAGTTTCCGATGGACACCTCCTCGCGCATTTCCACCTCGGTCATGCGATGGATGCTGAGCTTGTTGTAGGTGTCCGGATGAAGCGGGCCCGTGATGAGATCCAGGGCGGCGGCGGAGCGGGCATGATCGCCCACCAGCCATGAATTCACCGCCACATAGCTGAGGCGCATGTAACGCTCGTAGGCGCGAGTGGGTTCATTGGCGAGGCCCTCGCTGACTTCCAGCAGGACTTTGGCGACGTCAGGGCGTCGATAGAACGAATGCCAGTCTTTGGTTCCGTAAGCGATATCGTTGCAGATGCGGGTGAAATTCACCGGGATTTCCAGATCGTAGCGCTTGGTGGCCGCACAGGCTTTGCCGAAGGCGAGCAGCGTTTCCTCACCCTCATTGCGGTAGGCGGCGATCATGTTGAGATAGGCGGGCGGGTAGTCGCACTGGGCGACGGTCGCGCGGTCAAACCAGGCGCGATTGGTCACGCCCTCGGCGGAGCTGGAAGCCCCGATGGAAATCATCCTGCTGGCGGCGAGCGGGCAGCTGCGGTTCAATTTCCAGGCTTCGGCAAGGGCGGTCCGGGCGAGATCCATGTGCTTTTCGTAGTCCGTGCCGTCATTTTCCCGGGCGATCGCCTGCTCGGAGTAGCCAATGATGGTCTGTTGGACCCAGACTGGCATGGGAAGTTGTGGAGCGAGGGCGAGGGTTTTTTGGGCAACGGGCTTGAGGTTGCCCTCCAACAGATACAAATGCCGGATGAAGAGTTCCTCCTCGTTAGGCAGGTAGCTGGAATCCGAAGCCATGCGGGTGATGATGGCGGGGATTTTTTCGAGATGCTCCAAACTTTTGTTCTTATGGTAGCCGCGGGTGTTCGCTTGGGCGGCCAAGGCATGGCTGAAAAACGAGAGAACCGCCGGCATGGCGGGATCCGCATCCAAGGTCTTGAGGGCGGCCCCGCTGGCCTTTTCGGCAAAATTCCAGTCGACCTCGCACTTGTCGTCGATGAACGCGGCGAGGATGAGGATGGCGGGATCATCGCAGCCGCCGTCCACGACGCTGCGGGCGATGGGCTGGAGCGCGGTGGGTTTATCCTGCCATGGCTCGGCGAAAACAATGGCGGGCGCGTCGGCGAGGAGTTTCCGCGCGTCGGCGGCCCAGGGCGCATTACCGCGTTTTTCCACCCGGGCGAGCGCGGGGGCCACCATCACGCGTTGCCACCACAGTCGTTGCTCCTTTTCCACATCGCGGAAGGTGCGGGTGGACGCCACGATCTGGATGGGCGGCACGGTTTCGATCGCTGGTTGTTCCGCTCCCGCCTTCGCGGCGGCCATGAGGAGAAGGATCAACGGGAGGAGTGTGGATCGAGTCGTCGTCATATTCCTTGCGATCATTCAGCCCTCCAAACTTTGAGCGAGCGGAGCACCATGTCTCCGCTGCCATCGTCATACGCCTCTTCCGGCTTCGCTTTGACGGCGACGTTGGTCAGCGGATACCAGGTTTCGCCCTTGAACGGATTCGCGTAGCGCATCGTCTCGCCACCATCGATGAACATCGTGATCCACTCCGGGTTGACCGTGACGGCGAAGGTGTGGAATTCGCTGTCCAGCGTGTTGGCGAGCCCGAAGGTGCTCATTTTCATGTTCATGGCCGAGCGGTCGAACTTGTGGGCGCCCTTGTGCCCGCCGTGGAGGTTCGTCGAGAGATCCGACGGAAATTTCCAGGAACCGTTATAGCCGAAGCCTTCGTAGACATCGATTTCAGGTGGCCAACCGCTGGTGGGCAGAAGCCACAATGCCGGCCAGGAGGCCTTGCGATTGGACATCTTCACGACCCACTCGACGCTGCCATACTTGAACTGGGTTTCGGGGGTTTTGTGGCCCGAGAGCATCGTTGCGAGAAAGGGAAACGCCGTGGCTGGCGAGCCCACCGAGACCGGCTTGTCGAGGCGGCGCGACGAAAGGACCAGGTCGTCCCCGGCTTTGGAAAACCCGCCCATGTCAACCGTGCCGTAGTAGCCCGTCTCGCCGTTGCCCGTCTGGGTGCGGCCGTGTGATAGAGCGCTTGAAAAGCGGTTGGGACCGCCTTTGTCATCGAACTGAATCGAACCCCCGCTGGCGGAATAACACGGCTGACCGAGGGGCGAGAACGTGAGCGCCTTCCGCCCTCCGTCCTTGATGGGTTCATTGACCGCACCCGCCTTCGCGGTGATGAGGATGCTTCCGCCGGCGCGCGTTCCTCCATCCGGGACCATGGATTGCACCGCCTTCAGGTTGTTGCCCTCCGTCATGCCGCTGACATTGAAACTCTCGGTCTTGGTGAGCGGGTCGCCCGGCCGGAAAATCACCGGTTTCGTGGTATCTGGATTCCCGCGACCGCCCTGGCCGTCGAAGACGCGCACGTAGGCGATGACGGTGTTCGGGCTCGCCTTGTCGAGCGTGACGGGGACATGCACGACGGTGGCGCCGACGGGAACGTCAAGGTTGCTGATCGAAACACTCGCCACCGGGGGGTATTTGTTCCCGTTGTCATAAATGTCTCCCGGTTTTTCCAGTTTCGCGATGTGCGCGTCGAGGCCACCGGTCACCTTGCCCAAGGCCATCCGTGCGGTTTCGGCTTCTTTCCGCAGTTCCGGTGATTCCGCGTTTTGGAGGATTCTTCCCAGCGCGTTTTCCGCGACTTTCGCGGCCTCTCGAAGCTTGGTGACGTCGTCCGCCGTCAGGTCCTGCGCCTCAAGGACTGGAGCGGCTGATAACAATACGGAGAAAAGAGACAGGTGGGCGAGAGGCTTGAGCAGGAGGTTTTCGGACATGATCAGTTTTTTTGGGAATGCGTTTGCAGGGCGAGGTAGGTGTTGGTGAAGCGATGGAAGGCTCGGGAGGAATCTGGTGCCAGAGCGGGGAAATAGAGCGAATGCGGGGATCCTGACCCTCCAATCAGGACCCCCGCTTGAATCCCGAAGATCACCTATTAAATTCGAAAAATCTGATCAGGCGCGGCGGCGGCGCAGCAGGGCCAGCATGCCCAGCCCACCCACCAACATCGCTGCGTTCGGCTCGGGGATCGCCATCAAGGCGACATCGTTGCCGCTGGTGAAGGTTCCGGCGTTCAGGCCGGTGTTGTTCGCCAAATAGGTGAGTTTCCAAGCCTGACTGCCCAGAGTGAAGTTGGCTCCCTCCGCGTAGTTGGAGAAAGCGCCGGTGATGGCGTCAGCCCCATCGTTCACCAACAGGAAGAGCAGGTCGTTGTTGGCGTAAGTGCCTGTGACCGTGAGATTCAATAGACCGTCGAGAGTGGCCGAGCCCGTGACATTCAGGCGGTCATAGTTGACACCCGCACTCGCGCCACCCAATTCGAGAGCCAAAATGGAACCGGCTTGAAGATCCGTATTCCCCGCGGAGAGGATCCCGGCGCTGTTCCCCGGAGAGACCGTGCCGCCGGAGATCGCGGTCAACGCGGCCACCGTGCCTATGCCACCGAGAGTTCCGGTATTGTTGACAGTGGTGAGGGTGCTGGTGGAGATGTTTCCGTCCACGATGAGTTTCCCGGCGTTGATGTTGGTCGCCCCGGTGTAGGCATGGTTGCCGGAGAGGGTGACCGTGCCCGCGCCCGTCTTGGTGAGGGCGCTGCCGCTGCCGCCGAGGGCCGCGCTGACCGTGCCGGTGTTAGTAAGGCTGTAGGAGGAACCGGTGAGGGTGCCCGCGCCGGAAATCGTGCCGCTGGAGAGCGTGACTGCGCCGACCGTGTCGGAGTTGGCCACGTCGAGCGTGCCGCCGCTCACCTGCACCGCCGCGGCATCCGCGATGGTGCCGCCCGAACGCCCCAAGCTCAGCGTTCCCGCCTGCACATCGGTCAATCCCGTGTAGGTATTGTTGCCGGACAGGGTGAGCTTGCCGGCGGATTTTTTCGTCAAGCCGCCATCGGCGGTGGCGCCCAAACCCGAATCATGGGTCAGATCTTTGACGATCGTGACGTCGAACGTATTGGTGTCGATGATCGCACCGCCCGCCTTGACGATGGCGTTGTCGATCGCGGAGCCTAGAAAAATGGTGCTAGTGGCGCTGGCCTTCAATGTGCCGCCGTTGAAGTTCACCGTGCTGGAAGTCGCGATGTTGTCGGTATAGATTCGATTGGTCGTAAGCGTTCCTCCGTTGAGATTCAACGTGCCTCCCGTGTTGGTCGAGCCACCGCTGCTGCCAAAACGCACCCCGTTGGCAGCGGTGGCGACCGTGACCGTGCCGCTATTGATCGTGAGGCTGGCGCTGCCGGGCACGCTCGTGCCGTCGGCATAGTTGCCGATCGCGATAATACCTGTGACCGCATTCACAGCGCCGCCTTCAACCTTAAGGAGTCCATTCGCGACGACAGAACCATTGGATGAGATCGTGCCGCCGGTATTGACCTGCACGGTCGTGGCCTTGAGGGTTCCAGTACTATTCGCGCGACTACCGATATAAACCAGGCTGTTCCCAAATGTCGCGCTCACTGTGCCGCCGTTATCGATGATCAGAGTGCCGGCGGTGCCGCCAGGAACATCGGTCCCGACGAGTGATATCACCGCGGCATTGAATCCGCTTGTGAAGGCAACATTGTTGCCAAGGGTTGCAGTCGCGCCCGACGCCACGGTCACTAAATTAGTCCCAACCGTTCCGGTCAGGTTGGTCGCACTCGACGCACTCAATGTGTAGCCGGAATTGCTGAATGTGAGATTATTCACGCCGAGAGCACTGCCTACCGTAATCGCATGGGTCCCATCGCTGCCGGCAAAAACGGCATCGGATCCAGGAGCCCAGGCCGTGTCCGAAACGGCGGTTCCGGCCAGATTCCAGTTGGTGTTGGCGGTGTTCCAAGTTCCGCTGCCGGCGGTGGTTTTCGCGGGAGTGCCGACCGCGGCATCTGCGTCGGAGTCCCACGTATAGGAAGCACCATGGGCGGAATGGCCGAGCAGCAGCGCGGCTGCAAAGGATTGGGTAACCCGTGTCAATGGGGAGAGGAACGAACGGGTTTTCATGGTGGGATTTGTGGAAAGGAACTCAGGCCAATGGAGGGCAAACCGGTGCCAAGTCAAGCGGAAAAGTTACCGGTAATTAAAATCCCGCGAAACGGTGTGATGAGATCGGAATGGCGGGTCATTTCAAGCGTGGCCGTATCGCGCGGTAAGGCACGGCGCGGTATCCGCGCAGGTTGGAACTGGCGGCGGATTTGGTCTGGAGTGGCTGGAGATCCTGAGTTGCGGACGGTGTGGGTCGGTTTTCTGCCGAAGTTAGTGTTGTGGTTGCTGATCCGTGCGGGCTTTGCTCGACGCGTGTTCGAGCACCTGCTTGTCCGCCAACAACCGCTCGCGAAGTTTGGCGTAGTCGATTTTCTGCAACGACGTGCCGTCCTGGATCGCGATCATCGCCGCGGTCGCGCCGCTTTGGCCGAGGATCATGAAGACGGGCTCCATCCGGATGCTGCCGAAGGCGATGTGGGAGGAACTCAGGGCGATGGGCACCAACAGGTTCGCGCATTCCTTTTCCTTCGGCACGATGGACTTGTAGCTGATCGGGTAAGGCCGCACGGGCACCTCGATGTTGCCTTCGTTGCGTGCCTGGCCGTCCGGGGTCACGTAGCGCTGCGCGTTGTGGGAGTCCATGTTGTAGGCCCCCATGCCGACCGAATCCTTCGCCCACTTCTTCTGCTCGCAATGAGCCTGGGTCATTACGACGTCTGAAATCATCCGCCGGCCCTCGCGGACGTAGAGTTGCTCCTGCCAGCCGTTTCCTTCGGGGAACTCGTCCTTGGTCATGCCCCACGGGGAAACCTCGGCGCGCACTTTTTCCGGGACTCGGGGGTGGTTGGCGAGTGTCCACATAAGTCCCTGATGCCAGTTCAAATGCCGCCCGCGGATCGCGACGCGCTCGTCATACGAGGCTTGCGGCCATTCGTAATTCTCGCCGATGAAATCCGAGCCCACGCCGTCGCGGTTGTTGGTGTCCGACTTCCGGTTCGGCATGGCGGAATTGATCCACGGGACACCGGCGTAGCCCGCTTCGAAGTTGCGGAAAAGCAGTTCATACCACGACTCTTCGTAGCCATCCGGCTTCTCGAAGGGGATCCGGTTCGGGTCGTGGTTGGTCATGCACATCCGGAAACAATACGCTTGGATCCGGTGATCGCTGGCGTTTTCCTTGCCCGGACCTTTTGGGTCGATCCCGAACAGCAGACCGCTTGCCGGATCTCCCGGTTTCACGTAGGGATCGACTCCCTTGACGATCTGATGGTTGGTGGATTTTTTCTTTTGCACCCCGTTGAGCGTCTCCCCGTAAACCGCCTTGCCCTCGCGGCCGATGGTGAATGAAACGCCCGCCGCCGCCATGAGATCGCCTTCGTAAGTCGCGTCCATGAATGTTTTACCCGAAAATTTCCGCCCGGACTCCGTGACCAGTGCGGTGATTTGATTGCCTTCCTTCACCACGCCCTTGCCGACCGTGCCCGGTTTCGCGATCCAGAACCCATCGCCGCGGTTCTTGGCCTTTCCCTCGCCGCTGCGGTCGAGACGCTCGCCGAAAACGATTTCGATGTCGTTCTCCTTCACCCAGCGTTGGTAAATCGACAGCGCCGCGCTTGGCTCGAAACTCCACTGCGTTTCCTCGTGCGCTTCGGTGATCGTCTGCCCGTCGCCCTTGAAATTCCCCACCGGCTGCGGCATCGCCGTCCAGACCTTGGGATCGCGATACCATTCCTTCACGTCCTGGTAGAACCCCCGCGAAATCCCGCCGATGACCTGTTTGTTGCCGATGTCGGTCTGGCCGAGACCGCCGGTGGTCAGGCCGCCGATGCGCTGGGTCGGCTCGATGATGACGACCGAGCCACCCATGCGTTTCACCTGCACCGCCGCCGCGATGCCGGCGGAGGTGCCGCCGTAGATCACCAGATCGTAGGTTTTTTCCGCGAAAGCAGTGGGGCAGGGGATTGACGAAAGCAGGGTAATGGCAACGAATTTGCAAAACATGGTTACGGGTAACCTTTCGAGTGTGGGGCGTCAAGAAGCGACCAAGGATCGTGCAAATCGTCATTTGAAAATCCCATCATGCAATTTTGCGAGCGGCCTCATTCGACGGCTGCGGGCCTGAACGCCCGTGCGACGGGTTCGACGCCCTCGCGGGGGCCGTCAACTGGCTTAAAGCGGGAGCTTTCGACATCCCAACCGGTCTTGGTCGGATACGGGTGGAGAGGCAATTCCAACTCCGACTTCCCGTCCACCATCCGCCGGCCCGGAAGCATCTCCGGAGCTGTGCCTTTTTCGCACCAGATTTTCACCGCCTCAAGCATGTCGGGCGGTTGGTTGATCCCGGGGCCGCCGCCATGGGCCATGCCAGGAATGAGGTAGAAGCGGAAGAATGATATCACCTTTTCGAGGCCGCCGGAGTGTTCGATCACCCGCTCGTAATAATCCAGCGACGCGTGAAATGGCACGACCGAGTCCGCGGAGCCGGATGTCATGAGAAGCTTGCCGCCGCGTTTCTCGAACGCGTCCAGGTCGGGGTTCTCCGCGTTGAGACAAGGCCCGAGGGCCGCGGTATAGGTGTCGATGTCCGCGCCGAAGTTGATATCCTCCATCTTTTTGTCCGCGCCGAAAACCCACTTGAACAGATAGAGGTGGCCGTGCGCGGCTTCGATCGAGCTTCCAAACGGAATGCCGTTGAAGATCCGTTCGCCCGTGATGGCGTGTTTGGGCCCGTCAAAGAGTCTGCGGAGCGCGTCGGCATGTTCCTGCGTGAGGGTCGGGTCTTTCTGCCGTGCCAGCGCAATGACCGCTTCGATGTCCTTGCTGTCGCAGCGCGGATCGGAGACGAACTTCCCGGCGACGGCTGGAATTTCGCGGGCGGCCATGAAATCATTTCCCGCAGCGATGACGTGGGTTTCCTGATCCTTCGTGAAGGGACGTTTTTTGAGGGTTTGCTCGTTCCAGAGAAAATAGGCATGCAGCGGCGTCCGGCAGTGCGCCGGGATCGCGGCGACGATGCCATTGTAATCTCCGGGATATCGCTGTGCCTCTTGGAGCGCCTGCTGTCCACCGGTCGAGCCGCCGCTGAAATAGGAGTAATCCGGGCCCTTGCCGTAGTAGGCGGTCATGACTTGCTTGGCGACGAGTGTCATGAGGTGCGTGGCACGAAAGCCAAAATCCTTCCAAACTTCAGGATTGGCGATGCCGGAGTCGGCGTTGGGGGCGGTTCCCAGATCCGTGGTCGCCACGGCGTGTCCCTTGGCGAGTGGCCCGACCAGGATGTCCGGGTTGATCGTCCCCGCGGCCCCGCCGTTGCCGAGGCCCAGAAAGCGGGCGTCCCACCGGTCAGCGTCCGGCAGCCAGATTTCGACGTTGATGTGGGAACCTTTGGCGGGATTGAGCAACACCTTGACGATGGTCCGCGGCGGCAGGTTTTTTTGGATGCGTCCGTCGGCAAACCTCATTGTTGGCGAGGTGTCGTGCCGCACCAGCGTGAGGGTGCCGGCGTCGATCTTCAACGCCTTGAGCGCTGCAAGCCGGCCCTCTGTGGAAATGTTGAGAGCGCCATCTCGCGGACTCTGGCCGTGGGAGAAATCACAAAAAACACAGCCGAGGAGCACGAGGCAGGATCGGTGAGCGTTGCCCAGTAGCTTGCGAAACATAGTTACAGGTAACTTTTTTGGCTTGCAACTCGTCAAGAAGCAACCGCAGATGAGTGCAAATTCATCGGCAACGGCGTCCAGACGTGGGAAATTCCCGCTTTGACCTGTTGCCAATCTCCCATTCCTTCCGCGCTCCAATGCTACGAAATCCACTGATCCTGTCCATTCTGGCCGCGTCCTGGCTCAGCGGTCCGGCGGCCTTCGCGGCCGATCCGACTCCGTTGATTCCCGGCCAATGGCAGATTCAGCTTCAGGACAATTTTGACGGTGTTTCTCTCGATGGGACCAAGTGGCGATTGGGAACGCACTATGCGGGGATGGCCGGCACGGCGAATACGGCGCCGGAAAACGTCACCGTCGCGGACGGGAAACTGCGCCTGAAAATGGAGCAGCGGACTACCAGTTATGGCGGCGTGAGTCGCTCCTACTCCACCGGCGAGGTCAGCTCGTTTTTCAATTTCCGCCAGCAAAACGGCGCGTTTGAAGCGCGGATCAAATACCCCGCGGTGAAGGGCATATGGCCGGCGTTTTGGCTGATGCCGGACCGCGGGGAATATGGCTGGAGGGATTCCTATTACCGGAGTTATGTCAAGTTCGACCTGACGGGCGTAAACCCGGGGGCGATCGACACGGCCGAACTCAAAATGAAGGTCTCCGCCGTGGAAACCGGCGTCGAGAACAACGTGGTGGTGATGCGGTTGAACAACGACTCTTGGAGCGAGTCCGGCATCACCTGGAACAACGCGCCCGTTCCCGATCCGCTCTGGATCACGCAGAAGTGGAATCAGGCCGCCGGTGCCGAGATGACGGTGAACGTCAAGGATTTCGTGACCACGGAGATGGCTGGAAACAAGAAAGTCAGTTTCGTGCTCGCGGACACCTTCATGCGGACGAAGGCGGTGAAATTTCACAGCCGGGAGGCTGCGACCCAGGCCAACCGGCCGCGCCTGGTGATCAACGGCGTCACCTACTACGCCACCGAAGACGCGAACGTCCGCTGGGGAACTTTTGCCGACACCAATTACCCGGCCACCACCGAGCTGGTGACGAAGGACGAATGGGGCAACACCGCCGACACGTGGAACGGCGGCATGGAAATCGACATCATGGAGTCGCTCGGCATCTGGGGCGCGGACCGTACCGCGCACGCCATGCATTGGGACGGCTC
>JBEDKU010000108.1:0-3643 GCA_041172045.1 Verrucomicrobiota bacterium
GCCGTCCACGGCCTTCAGGGCGAAGTTTCCGGCGGTGTTGGCCGAGGCGGTGGTCGGGCGCTGGTAGGCGAGGTTGAGGGTCAGATCGGTGCCGAGCGGGTAGCCGCTGGGGCCGTTGGGCGGATAGAGGGCCAGCTCGCGGATGCGGAGGGGCGCGTCCGGGCCGGTGATCCGGAATGATGAGGCGGTCACCGGATTGGTGAATACGAGGTTTCGTTCGACATGGGTGTTTCCACTCACCGATCCGCCGGGGATGGTGACCCAGGTGGTTCCATCCAGATACTGGACGCTGAAGCTACCGACCGGCAGCGTGTCATCCACCCCGGTGAAGACCTGCGCGCTGCCGACTTCCACGGGAAACGGGAAATCCACGCGGGCGTTGTTCCATGCCCAGTTCGCGCTCTCCCAGCGGTTGTCGTTTCCGGTCACGCCGTCGGTCACGTAGGAGGCGAGGCGCTGGCCGGTCACCGAGGAGGCCGTCACCGTTTGATACTTCGCCAAATTGACGCGCTGCGGATTGATCGCGGTGGAAGCCACCCCCGCCACACTGACATAGGGGGCATAACTGGGGCTTAGGGATTTGATTTTCAGCGAGCCATTGGCGGTGGCGTTTGAAGGGGTGATGGTGATGCGAAAGCGTGTGCCCGTCACCTCAAGGTTGGCGGTCAGCGGAGCATCAAAGGCAAACACGTATTCCCCGCCGACCGTGAAACTCAGATTGCCCGTCGCGCTGCCGATCACGACATCGTCGGAACCACCGACCGCTTCATCGGCTCCGAGGTAGGTGAAAGCGACTGCCACGGAGGTCGCATCATTCGCCGGAGCACTGGGGTGGAGCGCGAAACCGAAACCGGTCAGCACCACCCGGGTGGGCCCTTGGTTAGGGCTCAGCAATCCGCCGAAGGAGCGGAGAAGCACGGCGGTGTTCGGCTGATTGAGGTCGGTGTCCACGCCGCCGTTGACCGCTTCATCCATGAAGAAGCTGGGGCCGAGGCTGGTGGTGACGTTTCCCGCCTGGATGGTGGCCGCCCGGAGATCGGTCGGGGCGGCGAACGCACCCAACGACACCGCCAACGCCGCCATCAGGCGGCCGGGCGAAAGTGGGTTCAATGAGGTGAAAATCGACATCGGGTGATAAAAGCGGCTCGCTCGGATAAGGGTTTTGGCAACAAATTTCTCGGAAATTGGATGGATGGACACGCGTGCGGGCCGTGTCCGAAAACGACATCTCCAGCCACTCGGGCTTGGAAATCTCGGTGGTGCGGAAGTGGTGGGTTGGACTGGGTCTTGTGCGGAGGTTTATGACTCCGATTGGCCGAGGAAACGGTCTGGGATGGGCGGGGAAACCAGTTCCACGTGGCCATCCAGGAAGCAAAAAATGCCTTTGCGATTGGGGAGATAGTAAACGGCTCGCCGGCGATCGCCCGGCAGCGGCAGCGGTGTGTACTCGCCGACTTGGGGTTGATCGAAGTAATAGCGGCCTAAGGCCAGATAGAGGGTGCCCGACGGATTTCCGAAGCTGGACACCTTGAGCGGGGCCTGCCGCCATGCCGGCCTGAGCTTGATGTTCACGGCGATCGGGTTGGAGATGCCGGAACCATCCGCGTAGACCGGGACACCACCGAATGGAGTCCCCGCCATCGACTCGATCTTGGTGGTGTTGAAAAGGGTGCCCAGCAACGATTCGGTCTTCAGCCCGAGATTCTTCTCGTTGTTGGACGCGATGCCGGTGAAGAGGAAGGGCTGCATCCTGCCGACGAAGCTATTGCTCGCAAACGAGCTGCCGGGCCCCTCGAATCCCGATCCCCACTCCCCCGGGTCGCGGATGACATTGATGGCTCCGCTGTTTTCGGCGGAGTAGGCGACGTTGGCGATCCCGATCTGACGCAGCGAGGCCACCGCATTCGCTTGTTGCGCACTGGCCCGGATCTTGCCGGTGGAAACGAAGACAAGCCCGGCGAGGACGATGATGATGGTGATGGTGACCAGCAGCTCCACCAAGGTGAAGCCCTGGCGGGGGCCACCTTGCGGGATGCGGATGCGGATCGGCTTGATTTTCATGCGCTTTTGATGCGGAGGTGCCGCCAATTTCGTGACAGCCCCCCCTGTCGATGAGTAGAATAGCGGCCTGCAGCGCCCGAATCTCCCAGCGAACTGGTTTGAAAGTAGCCAGTGTCCTGTGAGTTGTCACCTATTCCAAGTTGCACGGATTGCGCATAAATTTATACTTTTTGGCGGTCCCCGGCGTCACCTCATGGGGCGTGGCAGAGTGCGCGACGCCTTCGTTTCCCGATTTCGACCGAGGTGGTTTCAACAGCGCCACCCAACACCCGGTCGATCATTTGCCGGCCTTCAGCAATTGATTCATCGTCTCCCCCATGGCCAGGCCGACATCCATGTAGACCCGGCTATCCTTGCCGTAATGGCCGTTGCCACCACCACCACGAGCCATGTCATGGGTGTAAACAGTGGCGACGTTGCCCTTGAACTCGGGGTATTTGCCGCTCTTTCCGTCCACGGCCATCATCGCTTGCAGGATCTTGCCGCCGTTACCAGTCGTCTCCTGGGTGACCTCGCCGATGGTACCCATCACGAACTTCGCTTTCGGCGCATTGAACTCCTTGCGCAGCGACTTGATGAGCTTCACCAGGTTTTGCTCGTAACGCTCCGCGTGCGCCGCATTTCCGGCGTCCTTCTCGCCCTGCCACCAGAAAAACCCGGCTACCTCGTATTTGGTGGCTTCCGGGTAATAGGTGCCGAGCTCGGAAAGCACCTTCTTGGCGTTGGCGATGTCGTCGTCCCACTGCTTGCCGGCATACCAGTCGATGGGCTTGCCGGTTTTATCGACGAACGGAGGCGGCTCGGTGGCCAGGCCCTTGGCGGGATCCGCATCCCACATATCGGGTTTCTCCTTGTAGCCTGCCACCACTTTTTGAGTGATGGCGCCGCTCTTGTCGGGGATTTCCGCCAGATAGCGCTCGCTGCCCGGTGGCAGCAGATCCCAGCCGAGCGAACGGTTGCCGATGCAGCTCTTGAGCACCATCACCGGCTCGTCGATGGCGTCTCCGAGCGGGTGGCCCACCCCATACTCCACGCCCATGGTCCTGCCCTTGACGGTCATCCATTCGTTGTGCAGGAGCGACATGCCGCCACCTTTGCCCACCATGACCTGCACGTTCCGCACGTCCATGCGCTCCACCCAGTTGCCGCCATCGTCCACCAGGAACGGATAGAGCTTCTCGGTTTTGACGGCGTTTTCCAAAGTCCCCGGCTTGTCCCCGGCCACGCTTCCCAGACCAACCGCGTTGGACTGGCCCAGAATCAGGAACACCTTGACCGGCTTGCTCATGTCGGCCGGCTTGGCATCCGGCGGCGGCAGTTTGGAAGGGGTAGCGGTATCTGCGGCGGACGCTCCGCTTGCGGACATCATCAGTGCCGCCAGCAGGCGGCAGGTGCTTTTGGAATCGATCAGCTTCATGCTTGTGTGTTTTCGGGTAGTTGTTTTTCACAGACAGCGGACTGCCGGCTTCCCGGAAGCCAGCATCACCCTCCGTCCTTGAAGGAGGGTGATGATACACCGACTGATCCTTCCCATATTACACCCCCCCTGCGGAAATCCGACGCTCATTTGCGACAGCCCACC
>JBEDKU010000109.1:0-6260 GCA_041172045.1 Verrucomicrobiota bacterium
TCCGTGGCTGGTGGCCGTGGTTCATTATCTTAGCCGGAACGAATGGTCGTGGCTGGTGGCCGGTGGCGCTTTGTTTCTCGGCCTGCTCGCGGTTGCCAGCGTGGGGAAATTCCCCCGTCGCGGGCTGCTGGTGGCCGCGGGTGTGACCGGCGTCATCATCACCGCCGGGAGCGCCGCGCTCTATTTGCGCCGTGGCGAGGCGGTGCGCGGCATCGTTCTTTCCACGGAGGCCACCGTCCGGTTGTCGCCGTTTGAAAAAGCCGAGTCTCTCGGCACTCCGGGCCAGGGGCGCATCGTCCGGCTGGGGGCGAAAAGCGGTGACTATCAATACATCGAAGTTCCCGGCGCCAGTCTTCGCGGCTGGCTCGCGGGCAAGGATGTCGCCGCCATCACGCCGCAGTAGACCGCGGGCTGGCGGATGAAAGCGCTTGCTGGATCCGCTTAAAGATGGCGTGGCGGGCGGATCGCGTTTTAAAGTCCGGGTGTCCTCACCATGCGTCTCGCCGTCATCAATCTCGTTGGGCTTTCCAAGTCGCTGTTGGGCGCGAACATGCCGGGCTTGACCCGGTTCGCAGAGAAGAACGGGATTCAATCCCACGCGCCGGCATTCCCGGCGGTGACCTGCACGGCGCAGTCGTCGATCACGACCGGTAGCTCGGCCGCCGGACACGGCGTGGTGGCGAACGGCTGGTATGACCGGGAAAACGCGGAGGTTCGTTTCTGGAAACAAAGCAACGCCATCGTGCGCGGCGAGAAGCTGTGGGACAAGTTGCGGCGGGAGATTCCGGGCTTCACCTGCGCCAAGCTTTTCTGGTGGTATAACATGCATTCCACCGCGGATTTTTCGATCACGCCGCGGCCGCTCTATCCGGCGGACGGGCGCAAGGTTTTCGATATTCACACCCAGCCGATGGGGATGCGGGACGAGTTGAAACACGATCTCGGGCCGTTTCCGTTCCCGGCGTTCTGGGGCCCGGCGGCGGGCATCGCCTCGTCCGAGTGGATCGCCGCCTCCGCGAAATGGGTGGAGGAAAAACACTCGCCGACGCTGAGCCTGGTCTATCTGCCGCATCTGGACTATCCGTTGCAGAAGGATGGACCACTGGCCGCTAACATCCCCGAAGAGTTGCGGAAAATCGACAGGCTGACCACGGATCTCATCCATTTCTACGAGGCGCGTGGCGTGCGGGTGCTGGTTCTATCCGAGTATGGGATCTCGCCGGTGACGCGGGCGGTTCACTTGAACCGGATTTTCCGCGAGAAGGGCTGGATCCAGATCAAGGACGAACTGGGCCTGGAAACGCTCGATTGCGGGGCGTCGCGGGTGTTCGCCATCGCGGACCACCAGGTGGCGCATGTTTACGTGAACGACCCGGCGCTGCGGGACCAGGTCCGGAAATTGCTAGAGCAAACCCCTGGCGTGGACGAGGTGCGCGTGGCGGCGGAACTCTGGGGCGGGGGGATCGCGGCGGAGCGCGGCGGCGACTTCATCGCCATCGCGGCGGCGGACGCCTGGTTTACCTATTATTTCTGGGAGGACGACGGGCTCGCGCCGGACTACGCGCGCACCATCGATATCCACCGCAAGCCGGGCTACGATCCGTGCGAGTTGTTCATTGATCCAGCGATCGCATTCCCCAAGCTGCGGATCGCGAAATTCCTGCTGAAGAAAAAACTCGGTTTGCGGGCCTTACTCGATGTGATTCCGCTGGATGCCTCGCTGGTGAAGGGGTCGCACGGCAGGGATCAGGTGCCGGAAGGCGAGCGCCCGGTTTTGCTGGGCTCGTCGCATCCGGTGACGTCGGCGGAAGATGTCCACCGGGCGATCCTGGCGGAGTTCAGCGCGGGCTGACGACCACCGCGTGCTCATCGTAGCGGGCCTTGGCGCCGGTTTGGTCGAGCAGGTATTTCATCACTGCTTGGGCCGGCATGTTCTTGAGGTTCAGCGAGATTTTTCGCTCGGTGAGCAGATTTTTGGGATCCTCGATGACGAAATTCGGCGTCACTTCGTCCTTGGATTGTTTTTCGATGATGGTGCTGAAGGCGTCGAGCGATTCCTTGAGCGTTGCGGCATCGAGCTGGAACACGGGGATCACGACCGCGCCGAACTTCGCCTCGCGGCCCTTCGCTGCGATGCTGCCGGAGTTCAGTTTGAGTTGGCCGAGGCTGAAGCGGGCGTTGGCATTTTTCGGATCCGCCTTGAGGGCTTCCGTATAGAAGTTTTTGGCGGCGACGGGATCGCCGGCTTTTTCGGCGGTGACGCCCTTTTGATAGAGTGAATCGGCCTGTTGGGTGGGCGACTGGGCGACGGCTTGGGAAACCAGAGTGCAGGCGACGACGAACGTGATGATTTTTGACATGTTGATGTGGGTTTGACCAACCCCACCACTAACACGCCCTGCGGTCGGATTCAACCGGTAAAATGCCGCACGGTCATTTACCCAGCCATTTGCGCCATTCCGCTTCGGCGGTGGCGGCATCGATCACCCGGTCCGCCGCGATGACCCGGTATTTCCTGTTGGAGACCGCCGGATGGGCGCCGTCGAGCGGGAGTGGCTTGTCCATGACCGGATTGAAATTCACGAAGGGCGCGCCGTTTTGGGCCTTGGCATCCCACACCCGCAGTTGCTCCGGCGTGCCCGCCACCTCGGCGGCGGCACTCATCATCAGCACCGATGCGGAGCCTTTCGGCGTCGGTCCGCTGACCACCACCCAGCGCGCGGTCGTGCCGTTCGCATCGTCGCGGCCCTTGCCCCCGCTGGTGGTCATCGTGCTGTTGTCCTTGTCCCATGAGGCGGGGCCGCGCCACGAGAAGCCGCTGTAGCGGTAGTTCACAATCGTCACCGCGCTTGCCGCTGCTTTCTGGCGCAGGGAGATATTGACGATCTGCGCGTCGCCTTCCAAGGCAAGGCCCACCCGGGCGGTTTCCTGAATGACGACCAGCGGGGCGGCTTGCGGTTTTTTGACCACCGTCTCATTGTGGAATTCCCACTCATGTTTGCCGCCAGAAAGCGGTTTTACGCTTCGTGCAACGTGGGCGCCCTGGCCTTCCTGAATTTCCCAACAATTGAATTTCTCGCCATTCACTTCGATGTATTTCCACGGCCACCAGAGACCGAAGTGGTGCAAATGATCCGCCGGCTGGATGGTGGTCCACTCGAAACCCGACGGCGTGCGCAATGGATGCAGGAACGCGCTGCCTGCGAATTTTTCCCCGCCCTTTGGCGCTGCCAAGGGCTTGGCCTGCCACGCAAACGTCACGGTGTCCCCCGACTTCACCTCGATGTTCCCAGATTCCTCCGCCGCCAGGGCCGCGCCTGTCAAAGCCGCCGCCATCATCCATCCGTGCATCCGGGGTTTTCCATTCATGCCGGAACTTACGTCCGCCTGTTGGATTTCTTTTCGTCGAAAGGCATCGATGAAATGCGCGTTGCATCAGCGGCGGATTTTAGCGAGCTTTGCGCCAAGGTCTGTCCATCATGCAAACGAAAATCCTCAGTTTTATCATCGCCGGCCTAACCGCCGTGATCGCAAGCGCCGCTCCGGTCAAATTGATCACCCTCGATCCAGGGCATTTCCACGCCGCGCTGGTCCAGAAGACCATGGTCGCAGGCGTCGATCCCGTCGTCCACGTCTATGCCCCGCCGGGACCGGATTTGGACCGCCATCTGGCGATGATCGAGGGATTCAACACGCGTGCCGACAGCCCGACGAAGTGGCGGGAAGAAGTGCACGCCAGCCCGGACTACCTCGCGGAATTGTTGCGCGACCGTCCCGGCAATGTCGTGATCATCTCCGGGAACAACGCCAAAAAATCCCGCTACATCCTGGAATGCGTGAAAGCCGGCCTCAATGTGCTCGCCGACAAGCCGATGGCCATCACACCCGCCGATTTTAAAAGAATCGAAGAGGCCTATCAGATCGCCGCGACGAAAAAACTGGCCCTGCTCGACATCATGACCGAGCGCTATGAAATCTCGACGATGTTGCAAAAGGAGTTCTCGCGGTTTCCCGGATTGTTCGGCGAGCTCGACAAGGGAACTTCCGAAAACCCGGCGGTGACCAAGGAGAGCGTGCACCATTTCTCCAAGCTGGTGAACGGCGTGCCCTTGCAGCGTCCGCCGTGGTTTTTCGACCCCGCGCAACAGGGCGAAGCCATCGTCGATGTGACCACCCACCTCGCCGATCTCGTCCAGTGGGAGTGTTTCCCCGATCAAGTGATCACCCCGGCCGACGTGGTGGTCCTGTCAGCAAAAAGTTGGAAAACGCCGGTCACCCTGGAGCAATTCACCAAGACCACCAAGCTCGACGCCTGGCCCGACTATCTGAAACCGCTGGTCGATGCCGATGGCGTCCTGCAAACTCCGGCGAACGGCGAGTTCACCTACACCCTGCGCGGCGTGCATGCCAAGGTCTCGGTGAAATGGGCGTTCGAGGCCCCGGCCGGAGCCGGTGACACGCACGACTCACTGATGCGCGGCAGCAAGGCGTCCCTCCACATCCGCCAGGGTGCGGAGCAAGGATACAAGCCGGTGCTCTACATCGAGCCCGCCGGCCAACCGGACGCCGCGTGGCTCAAGGCCTTGGCGAAAGCCACCGAAATTCTCGCCAAGCGCTGGCCCGGAGTGTCCGTGAAAGACCTCGACGGGAAGTGGGAGGTCGTCATTCCCGCCGAGTTCAAAACCGGCCATGAGGCGCACTTCGGCCAAGTCGTCGAGCGCTACCTCCGCTACCTGCAAGGCGAGACCGTCCCGGCGTGGGAAGTCCCGAACACGCTCACGAAATACCACACGCTGATGGAGGCGTGGAAAATGAGCCGCTGAGCCTTTTCAGCCCTTCCACAGCATCCGGACGCCGAACACCACCAGCACGCAGCCGAAGATCCGGGTCAGCGTCTGGTTGCTGAGCGAGCGCATCAAGTCGCTGCCGAACCACGCGGCGACGGCGGATGCGAGGCCGACGGTGAGCACGATCTTCCAATCGATGAGTCCGGCGATGCGCGCGTTGTTCGCTGTAGCCGCGAAGGCGGTGACGATGATGACGGCCATCGAGGTGGCGACCGCTGATTTGTGCTCGATGCCAAGCGCCAACACGAAGGCCGGCACCATGACAAGTCCGCCACCAACGCCGCAGAGCGCGCCCAGCAGGCCGGCGACGAGGCCGATGAGGATGGCGGAGATGATGAATTTCATGGGCGGTGGCGGGCGCGGGTTTTTCTAGCGAACGTGATTTTCACGATCAGGCGGTGCGGGACGAGGCGGTTGATGCCCCCGCTGAAGTTGTTGGGGAGAAAGTATCGGGTTCTCAGAGGGATGAGAACTGCTTTCGACTTTGAAATCATGGGTGCCTATGATCAGAGAAGACCTATTTCCTTGGCATGTGACGAATTTGTCTTACAAATTTGCTCATGAGTAATACAATCACGGTCCGGTTGCCAGAGGACTTGGTCCGGTGGCTTGAGGCGGAATCCCAAGCGACCGGGCTTCCCAAAGGCCGGATCGTGCGCGAGCAACTGGAGCAATTGCGGACGAAGAGGGCGCGCCAGCCATTTCTCGATTTGGCCGGGAGCGTCGAAGGCGCGCCCGACCTTAGCCGCAGGAAAGGCTTCGGCGAATGACCGGAATCGCTGACACCGGCTTTCTCGTGGCGTTCGCCAACCGGCGGGACAGCCATTTCCCATGGGCATTTTCCTTGGCCGAGTACATCAGCGAGCCTCTTCTCACCTGTGAGGCCGTGCTCGCAGAGACTGCCTATCATCTTCGAAACAGTGACCTTGTGCTGCGTTTCCTCGAAACCGGGTTGGTGCGACTGGCTTTTGAAATCGAAAGCCACCGCAGTGAACTCGGCGAACTCGCACGGCGCTACTCCGACCGTCAGCCCGATCTCGCGGATCTTTGTCTGATCCGGATGAGCGAGCTGAACCCTCAACTTCCGGTCATCACGGTCGATGGAGATTTCCGCGTCTATCGGCGGAATCGAAGGGAAATCATCCCGGTCATCATGCCGCCGGATGGCGGGCAGGCGGGTTGAAATTCGCAGGTCAGGCAAGCCGACTAACTCTTGCCCCAACGGATGCAGTCGCCGCGCTGATCCCATTCGAAAGATTGGTTTTCGGAAGCCATCAGAACATCCGCCAGATCCTCACGGGTGAGCTTGAAGCCGTAGCGATTCGCCCGGGTCAGCAGGTTGTTGACGTTGGCCCAGCCTTCGGAGTCGAGAGTGAGGTGGATGGCTCCCGGATCATCGCGGAGGATCAAAAG
>JBEDKU010000110.1:0-2563 GCA_041172045.1 Verrucomicrobiota bacterium
GTCTCCTTCCTCCCCCCTCAAGTCCCCCGCCAAGGCCTCCAGGCCTCTCAACCGCGATTTTCATCGCGAACGGGTCCTCAGGAACTCAGTTCCTGCATCGTCCGCCAAATCTTCCAGTGACCGCCCAATCGGCGGGATCGAAGAAGATCAGGTGGCACAGTCTCCATCCGAACAAGGCTGGAAGCGTGTTCTGGACGCTTCCTGCATTCTGATCAGCTTGCCCTTCGTTCTAATCGTAATGGTTTTGATCGTCCTTTGGATCCGACTTGTTTCCAGCGGTCCCGCATTGTTCCGCCAAGAGCGGATCGGGAAGGATGGCAAACGCTTCGTGCTCTATAAATTCCGGACGATGAAATTGAATTCCGGCACGAGTCGGCATGAAAAACATCTCAAGCACCTGGTTGAGTCGAACAGTCCAATGATCAAGCTGGATCTACTCTGCGACTCAAGGCTGATTCCCGCAGGCTGCTTGCTACGGGCAGCGGGTCTCGATGAACTGCCACAGCTTTTCAATGTCCTGCGCGGTGAAATGAGTCTCGTGGGGCCTCGCCCCTGTCTGCCTGCGGAGTATGCGTTTTTCTCGCACCGCCAGCGCGAGAGATTCAAGGCGCTCCCCGGTCTGACGGGCAGTTGGCAGGTCAGTGGGAAAAATCAAACCACGTTCAACGAAATGAACCTGCTGGATATCCAATATATCCGGAAAATCTCGCCGCTTCTGGATCTTCAGATCATGCTGCGCACCCCATGGGTGTTGTTACTTCAGATGTCCCAAGCCATGCAGCAACGCATCAAATCAAACCGGAATGCTGGGAATTTGACTGCCAAGCGCAAGGACGTCCCAACAGGATCATACCAAAAGGTCGGCTAGATTGAGTGGGGGTTCACCTTGTTCCAATGGTTGTATGGTCGAAGCGAATTCCGCAGATTTGAGGATCGCACCCGATGTCAAGCTAGGCAGCGATGTAACGCTTCATGGTTTCGTAAACCTCTATGGCTGTGAAATCGGCGACCAAACAAAAATCGGTTGCTTTGTTGAAATTCAACAGGGGGCCAAGGTTGGTGCGCGGTGCAAGATTTCGAGCCATACGTTCATTTGCGAGGGCGTGACCATCGAAGACGGAGTGTTCGTCGGTCATGGCGTGATGTTTACCAATGATCGCTGGCCGAGAGCCGTCACGACGGATGGCGGAATGCTTGGCAAAGGAGATTGGGAATGTCGCCCGACATTGGTCAAAAAAGGTGCGTCAATCGGCTCTGGATCGACCATCCTCTGTGGTCTTACTATTGGCGAGGATGCGATGGTGGGTGCCGGGAGTGTGGTTACCGGCGACATCGCAGCAGGCACAACGGTGGCAGGAAACCCAGCGCGCCCGATCCACAACTCGAACCAAAGCCCGCCGTGACGGTCCCATTCCTAGATCTACAGGCCCGGCACGCTTCGCACCGGGAGGAGTTTTTAGAGGTAATTACCGAGGTGGTAGATTCAGGATGCTTTTCCGGCGGACCGTTCGTGGAACGTTTTGAAACGGATTTTGCCAGGTATTGTGGGACGCGACATGCCATCGGACTGGGAAGCGGAACCGAGGCACTGTGGCTCACTCTTGTCGCCATGGGCATCGGTCCAGGTGATGAGGTCGTCACCGTGCCAATGACCTTTGCCGCTACGGTCGAAGCGATTTGTCTCGCCGGGGCCAGGCCGGTGTTCGTCGATATCGATGAGCGGACCTATACGATGGACCCTGTGGCTCTTGAGAGGGTTCTAACGTCCAGAACCAAAGCGGTCATACCGGTTCATCTGTTCGGACAAGCCGCCGAAATGGAGCCGATTGTTGAATTCGCCCGCGAGCATGGTCTCCGCGTAATTGAAGACGCCGCCCAAGCCCACGGAGCCGAATACCGGGGAAAAAAGGTCGGTGCACTCGGCGATGTCGGCTGTTTTAGCTTCTATCCCGCTAAGAATTTAGGTGCCTTCGGCGAGGGCGGAGCGGTGACGACCGATGACGACGCGTTGGCACATAAGCTTCGATTGCTGAGAAATCATGGTCAATACCGCAAGAACCACCACTCCATCGTAGGGTGGAACAGTCGCTTGGACAGTATTCAGGCGGCGGTTCTCAGCGTCAAGTTGAGGCGGCTCGATCAAGAAAACCGGAAGCGCCGCGACCACGCGTCGAGTTATCAGCGGGAGTTGTCTGACTTGCCCGATTTGGTCACACCGACCCGACCGGATGACGGACGGCATGTCTATCACATCTACGCGGTTCAGGCGCGTGAACGGGCGGAGTTGATCAGGATTTTCGAGAGGAGGCAGATTGGGTTTGGCATTCATTATCCGGTTCCCGTCCACCTGCAGGCCGCTTACCGCAGTCTGGGATACAAGTCCGGAGACTTCCCAGTCTCGGAACAATGTGCCGAGCGGTTCATTTCACTGCCGATGTTTCCGGAGCTGACCTCGGCGCAAATCATCCTCGTCACGGATGCGGTAAAAGAGAGTGCCGGTGTGTGCGTGATCGTCTGATTCACCAAGCCGGACGCGACCTCCCCGGCGCCACCAGCCTTAGAA
>JBEDKU010000111.1:0-8150 GCA_041172045.1 Verrucomicrobiota bacterium
CCGCCCCGCGTGAACGCCGCCCGTCCGCCGATGGAGTGGCAAACCTACGACATCGAATACACCGCGTCCGTCTGGAAGGATGGAAAAAAGGAATCACCCCCGCGCATCACGGTGCGCCACAACGGCGTGCTCATCCATCACGACGAGGAAATCCCCCACGCCACCGCGCATGCCTTCGCCACCCGCAATGTGGAACCCAAGGACGAGGGACCGCTTCGTCTCCAGGACCACAACAATGCCATCCAGTTCCGCAACATCTGGGTGGTGCCGGGAAACGTCCGCTGATTTCAGGCATGCACTGAACTCCGCGGGGCCGTCCCTATCATCGCCCGCTTCGTCCCGGGTCAGCCGTAACTCCGCCTCAACCTGCGGGATTATCCATGAAACCCGCGCCTGCCCTCCTGGCTGTCAATTTCGACAGGAAATTGGCCCTTTCCTACCCGCGTTGCGTGATGGGCAGGCGCTGTCCTAACGATTTTCGCGGGGCTGATCCACAGCTGGAACCAGCCTCCATCGGAAGAATGTGAAGTGGGGACGCTACGCCAAGGGGCCGCCCTTGACGATGAAGTCGCGGCCCTCCGCCGCACACCAAAGGCGGTAGATGTTAAGAACGTTCGGGCGGATGCCGGTGACGGGGATTTTGAGAAATCCTTGGCGCCGGGCCGCTTCGAAGAGCTGCCTTTCCTTCTGCGTGAGGCGGTGGCCGATCCGGCGGCTTCCGATCTTCGCGCGGGTCGGCTGGCCACGGCTGAGCCGCTCCACATCGTCTTTGTCCGGTCTTGGCATGAGGTATGGAAGTGGTGTCCGAAGTTTCAGCCCGCGAGCGCCCATTTCCGGGTGCGGTAGTGGCGATACTTGAAAAGCAATGTCAGATAGAGTTTCACGCCTGTCTCGGAAACGAGCCGTCCCCACCAGGAGCGCCCCCACTGATAGGTGATGGTGTCGTGCATGACACAGCGGTCCGCCCCTTGGGCTTCAAACCGGTGCTCGTGGATGAATACGGTGAACGGGCCTTTGACGATTTCATCGACCAGGAGGTGGGGCGGGCGCACCGTTTTCCAGCGGCAGGTCCAGCGCATGGGGATGACCCACCAATCCCGACAATGCAGCTCGATCAATCGTCCCTCTTGCGCCGGGCCATCGGTCTTCAGGCTGACGAGGGTCAAGGTGGGCGGCATGACCTGAGTGAGATTGGACGGATCGCTGTGGAATCCGAACATGGTTTCCGCGCTGGCGGCGAGCGGGGTGCTGGTGTGGAAAACGGAGGGCATGGCGGAGTTAGTCGGGTCTTGAGCTGGTCATCGATTTACCCTTACGGCAAGCATCGCTGCAATAGCGGACATTTTCCCAATCCCGGGCCCATTTCTTCCGCCAGGTGAAGGGCCGGCCACACTGGAGGCAGATCTTTGCCGGCAGGTTGTTCTTTTTCACGCCATTCATGGAACTTGGATCGTTTGCGGTGGGTCAGGATGGATTGCCACTGCGGTGCGAAAATCAATCTCGATTGCGTTACTTCGCGGCTATTGGCCGGGAAGCAATATCTATCGCACGTGACTTGGATCTAGCGCCGGAAAGGCGCACGCAAATGATGAGAGGATTCATGCGGCTTGCAGGTATGATTGCGTAGGATGAAACCCTTGAAATTGAGCCCCGCACCATGAATCAATCCCGCCGCACGTTTCTGCAAAGCACACTCGCCACCGTGATCGCCAGCCAGGGACTCCGTGGCCAAGACGCCCCGGCGGGTCGAAAGCTGCGGATCGCCGGTATCGGCGTCGGTGGCATGGGCCTCAACAACATGACGAATCTCGCCAGCGAGGACATCGTCGCCCTCTGTGATGTGGACCAACGCCACGCCGGCGGTGCTTTTAAAAAATTTCCGGAGGCCAAGCGCTGGCGTGATTTCCGCGAAATGCTCGAAAAGCAGCCGGAGATCGAGGCGGTGATGATCGCCACCCCGGACCATACCCACGCCTCCATCGTGCTCGCCGCGCTCAAGGCCGGCAAGCACGTGTATTGCCAGAAACCTCTCACCCACGACATCTACGAGGCCCGGTTGCTGGCCCGTGCCGCCGCCGAGGCCAAGAGCTGCGTCGCCGTCATGGGCAACCAGCATCACTCGTCGGCAGGCATGCGCTTGGTCGCCGACTGGGTGCGCGGCGGCGTCATCGGCGATGTGAAACGCGTGATCGCCTGGTGCTCGCTCAACTACCGCCCTTTCGGCAACGCCTACTGGTCCACCCTCACCGACCGGCCCCCCGCCGAGAATCCCGCCATCCCCGAGACCCTCGACTGGGATCTCTGGCTCGGTCATGCGAAGGAGCGTCCGTATCATCCCACCTATCACCCGGCCCGCTGGCGCGCCTGGTGGGATTTCGGCTGCGGCATGATGGGCGACCGCGGCGTCCACACGCTCGACGCCGCCTGCAACGCGCTCAACCTCGGAAAACCTTCGTCCATCGAGCGCCTCTCGATCGATGGCGCCAACGAATTCATCCACCCGGACAAGGCGCACGTCCGCTACCAATTCCCCGCACGCGGCAAATTTCCTGCGATGGAACTCGATTGGTTTTCCGGCGAACGTCCCGTCGAAGTCGATGAACTCACCAAAAACCAGAAGGTCGGCGACGACCAGGGCGGCGCGTTGTTTATCGGCACGCACGGGATGATCAGTCACGGCACCTATCCATCCGGCAACCTCGTTTTGCACCCGGCAACGTTGAAGGAAGATGCGCGCCAGGCGCCCGCCACCATGCCCGAAACGCGCGGCAGCCACGAAGCCGTCTGGGTCGCCGCTTGCAAGGGCGAGGGCCCGGTTTCCTCCGGCTTCGCATACGCCGCCGCCCTCACCGAGCTCACCCACCTCGGCAACCTCGCCATCCAACTCGGCGGCAAGATCGAATGGGATGCCGCCGCAGGCGTCGCCACCAACCGCCCGGAAGCCGCCACCCTGATCCGCATGCCGCGCAGACGGGGATGGGAACTTTGAATATGATCTAGCCGAACAAGGACGATGAGCCCCATCCCCGATCCCTTCCGCGGAAAACGACAGGAAAACGGCATTCTCGAGTGCCCGTTCCAAGGTGAGAGCGTGCCGATGATCCTTCGCCACGAAGCGGTGCGCCGTGCGGCCAAGGACTGGATGAAATACAGTTCCGATGCGCCGTTCCGCGTGCCCATCCCTTCCGAGGAGGATGTCAGGACCATGCGGCAGTTGCCGATCGAAGCCGATCCACCGGATCACACGGATTACCGCGCGATCGTCGAGCCGTTTTTCCGGCGGCCGAAGGACCCGGAATTCGTCGCACGGGTGGAGGAGCTGATCGATGCGATGCTCACCGACGCGATGGGCCGCGACTCGGTCGAGATCGTGCGCGGGTTCGCGCTGCCCTTGCAGTCCCGTGCGTTGACGCTCCTGCTCAATGTTCCCGAGTCCGAAGCGGAACTTTGGATCGGCTGGGGCATCCATGTTTTTCACGACGGCGGTTCCGGTCAAAAAAAGGGATCCTCACTCGAAGCCTATCTCCACTCGAAACTGGATGAGGCCGCCGCCAGTCCCGGCGACGATTTCTTCAGCGCCCTCACCCGCGCGACGTTCCGCGGACGGCCGCTCACTCGGGAGGAAATGATGGGTTTCGGAAACCTGACATTCGCCGGCGGGCGGGACACGATCATTCACTCGATCTCGTCGGTGATCGGTTATCTCGCAAGCCACCCGGAGGCGTTGGAATACCTGCGGGAGGATCCGGCGCGCATCGTCTTGGCGGGCGAGGAATTCTTCCGCGTTTTCATGCCGCTCACGCACATCGGCCGGGTTTGTCCGGTGGACACCGATGTCCACGGCGTCAACGTCGAAGCCGGCGGGCGCGTCTCGCTTTGCTGGGCATCCGCCAATCAGGACGAGTCCGTTTTCGACTCGCCCGGCGAGTTGCGCCTCGACCGCAAACCGAACCCGCACCTGTCATTCGGCTTTGGCCCGCATCTTTGTCTCGGCGCCCTTCACGCGCGGTTGCTACTCAGAACCCTGCTGCTGAAACTCACCAGTCGGGTCGCCACCATCTCCGTGCTTTCCGCCACGGAGCGGATCGAGAAAACAGCCGGGTACGAGCGCCAACTCGGATACGACTCATTGTCTGTCAGGATCACGCCACTTCCTTCGACCGAACAGTTGCGGTAATCCCGAAGCTCAACCCATGCCTTGATCGGAATGAATGTTCTGGCATGGCGCGATCCGCCACATCACGCGATCATTCGGGAATCAATCGCGCGTTTCGTTTGCTCCACAGTCTCCGCCGCATCCTCATCCATTGAAGCCAGGATGCCTGCCAGATCGGTCGCGATCACCTTCCGCATGTGGGAAACAAGTTCCACGCCCTTCTTGGTGATACGCACCATGATCTTGCGCCGGTCTTCCACGGCATGGACGCGCTCCACGTAGCCAAACTTCGCCATACGGTCAACCAGGCCGGTTGCCGCCGCGGTGGAGTGGGCCATCTTTTTCGCGATGTCCGTCATCGTCAGATATTCCTCGCTGGACAGATAGGTCAGCAGGAAGAATTGGGAGTAGGACAGGTTGCCTCGGATCAGCTCGCTCGAGAGGTTCAGGATGCAACCGCGCTGCGTGAACAGCACGAAATCTGCGAGACGATTGGCATCAGCCTTGATTGAAGCGCTCGGGGCGCTTGATGAATTTGATTTCATGGGGGGTGGTTGGGGGAGTGTCAGCGGCCCGGGGAGGTCTGCTTGACGTGGGGATCCTGCCACAAAATCGGACGGATGACATTACGTGATCGCGTATTCTCAGAAAATTGGGATCATCAAGGAATGGGAACCTTACCCTGCCGATCACTTTCCCAGCACCCGGCGGATGCCGTCGTAGCAACCTTGATAGATGATCTTCGCCAGGTCGTCGCCTTCCTTCTCGGTCGCACCCTCGACGGTGAAGACGCTGCCCCAGTGGAGCCGGCAGGAGTTTTCATCGATGGCTTCGAGACGGACGAATGCCTGATAGTTCCGCAGCGGGAAACGGCACTCGATGAGATCGATGATCTTGTAACTGAACTCGCGGGCCGCGTCGTTGAAATAGACGAGGCGCTCGACCACATGGCCGCCGCCGGCGGGCTCGGTGAGGCCGATCTTGCGGACGGCTCCGCCTTCAAGCAGTTCGCTGGTGGTGATGGACGCGTGATAGTCCGGCAGGGTGTCGAAGCCGGCAATGAGCTTCCAGACCTTTTCCGCTGGAAATGGAAGCTCGGCGGAGGTCTCGACGCGGAGTGGCTTTTTGACGACTTCCATTTGGTGGTTGGCGGCGGCTTCTTTGCCGAAGACCGGGGCGAGGGTGAGCAGGGACATGATGGAGAGCAGTGTGAGGTTCATGATGGTCGGTTTTAATTCTCCGCGTCCACTTCGGCGCGCATTTTTTGATAGAGATCGTAGGAGGTCCGGTAATGGCTGGCGGGCTTGTTCATCAGGCCGAAGGTGTGGAGGATGATGGGGCCCTGGAACTTGTGCCGTTTCAGCGCCCGGAGGAATTCCTTCGGGTCGTAGTCGCCCTCGCCAAGCGGCTTGATGGCGTCGCTCCAGTCCTTGCTGTTGTCGTTCACCTTTTTGTCGGAACCGCAGATGGTGACGATGTCCATGTAGGGACCGACGGCGGTCATCACCGCGTCGATGCGGTCGGTGTTGCCAGCCCGCATTTCGTGGCATTGATGGACGCTGATGGTGAGGTTGGGGCGGTCCGCCTTTTTCAGGATGACGAGGGTCTCCTCGGCGGTTTCGAGGGCGGTGTTGTCATGGGGGTAGAGCGAGACGCCGACTTTTTCCGCGGCCGCCAGATCGGCCACTTCGCGGACGAAACGGGTGATTTCCTCGTCCGCTCCCTTGGGTCCGCCGATGATGAGCCAGACCTTGGCATCCATGGCGGCGAGCTTTTTCACCACCTTGCGGAAATGCTCGCGGTTGAAGTCCGCGGGTTTCGAGTAGTCGATGTGGCAGAGCGCGGCGAAGAGCTTGAGATCGGGTTTCGCCTTTTGATAGCCATCGAGCTTTTCGAGGTCCTTGGGCGTCTTGAGCGGCAGGGTGATGCCGTCGAAGCCGATGCCGTCGAGGCTACGGATTTGTTCGGCGGCATCCTTGCCGCGCAGGTTGAAGTCGAAAAGGCCGAAGGGATTCGCCGCCGCGGAGAAAAGCGCGGAGCTGGCTAACAATGTGACGATAAGGTTGGTGTGTTTCATGGCTTGGGATCAATCAGTTTGGCAATTCGGCGGGCGGTCTTACGCCGGCATCGGAAGTTTCACCGACCCACTGGCGGAGTGCCGCATAGAGCCGATTGAGTTCGGTGCGGCTCTTGGGGTCGCCAGCCAGATTGCGCATCTCATCGGGATCGGATTTCAAATCGTAGAGTTCGATGGCGGGAACCTTGCCGTTGAGGCTCTGCGGATCCATTTCCGTGAGAATCCGATATTGCTCTGGAAACTTGTCTTTGAATTTCACGGTTTCGTCATAAGTGCGGTTGCCCCAGATCTTGAATTGTTTGCTGTCGGCATTCACCTGACGCCATTCGGGCTGGAGATTCTCCCGATAGATCAACTTCCACCTGCCATCGAAGACGCTGCGTTCCTGGATTCCCTGCGTCAGTGAACCTCGATTCGCGATTTCCGCGAAAATGAAGTTGTGCCCCTTTGCGCCCGCCGTGCCAGCCAGCAGCGGCTTGAGGGAAATGCCATGGGTCTTGGGCAAGGGCGCGAGTCCCAGCAGATCCAACAGGGTTGGCGTGAGGTCGAGTTCGCTGGCGAGCGCGTCGGTGCGGACTCCGGCTTTGAATCCGGGGGCGCGGATCACGAGGGGGGTGCGGAGGCCGAGGTCGTAGAGGGTCATTTTACCATGTTGAAAGGTGGGGCCATGGTCGCCGAGGAAGATCACGATGGTGTTGTCCGTATCGCCGGAAGCATCGAGCGCTTTCAAAGCCTGGCCGATCAGCGCGTCCGCCTCCTCGATGCCAGCGAGGTATTCCGCCCAGTCCTTGCGCACCACGGGGGTGTCAGGCAGGTAGGCGGGAAGCTTCACCGTGGCGGGATCCACGCGGATTTTGACCTTGTCGCTGTTCGGATAGGGGCGGTGCGAGTTGGCGACGTTGTAAAACAGATGCCAGGGCTTCCGCGCCTTTTTCGCCCGCTCGATGAACGCCGTGACCGTGGCTCCATGGGTGGCCTTGATGAACTCGTCGTAGGGAAACTTCTCATTGGGCGAGACATGCAGCTTGCTGGTGACTCCCTGATAGTAGCCCGCCTCGTGGAGGCGCTCGACCAGCGTCGGTAGATCTTCGTGGATCCGGTTGTTGGCATAGATCGGCTTTTTGCGCTCGGCCGGAGTCAGCTCCGAGGCGGGTTTGTGGAAGTTCTCCGTGTTGTTCAGCAGGCCGTTGGCGTGATTGTGGATGCCGGTGTAGATGGATGCCTTGGAGGCCGAGCAAACCGGGTAGGCGACGAAGGCGTTGCCGAAGTGAACCCCGGTGCGGGCGAGGGAATCCATGCCCGGGGTCTGCAAGCCGGGCGTGCCGAGAAATCCCGTCTGCGCACCCTGGTCCTCGGTGAGGATGAAGAGGACGTTGGGTTTCGTGGCGGCTTCCGTGTGGGATCCGCAAACCAGGACAAGCGCTAGAAGGGCGAGTTTTCGAAAGTTCATGGGTTTGAAAGTCATTTGATCGAGGGAGTGGCGGCGGGCGCTCCGTGGGTATAACAGAAACTGAATCTGCCGTCGGGAGCGGCGTCGCCGCTGAGGTAGACGTCCATGATGTCGCCGGGTTTCTGCGGGTTGTCCCACCATTTGAAATTCAGATCCGCTCGATTCGCGAGGCCGACGGCAGCACGGGGGAGCGTGAGCATCAGGTCGTTGCCGGTGATTTGGACCCGAATCCTGACGGTCTTCTTCCAATTCCAGCCGCCGGTGTTTTGCTCCAACCAGCTTTCGCCTCCATCGATCGTGCGGTTCACGATGAAGTCGTAGCCTTCCCAGCCGGTTTTCGGATTCTGGTCGGCGTCGATGAGCAGCCACATCCAGTTGGGATCGTTCATGGGTGTGAGTACGTCGCGGGTCCGTGCCTGGAAGTAGAGGTGGGTGGAATCGCGCGCCACCTTGGCCGAGACGATGTC
>JBEDKU010000112.1:0-3735 GCA_041172045.1 Verrucomicrobiota bacterium
AATCGGCACGCGTTTGTTCGATGGAATTTCCGCGACAAATCTCCGCGAGGCGCACAAGGCGATGGAATCCGGCTCGGCGCATGGCAAGTGGGTTCTTTGTGGATGGTAATTTTCTCATGACCGCGCGCACCGAGACATTTTCCATCCGAACCCACGGCAAGGGCACCACCGAGATCACCCGCGAGGTGGCGGGGATCGTGTCGCGCTCGGGTGTTGGCAACGGGACGGTTACCGTTTTCGTGAAGCACACCAGCGCGAGCCTGGTCATCATGGAAAACGCCGACCCCAGCGCGCGACGGGATTTGGAGGTGTTTTTCGACAAACTCGTGCCGGAAAACACACCGTGGTTCATTCACACGCAGGAGGGCCCGGACGACATGCCGAGTCACATCCGCATGGCACTGACGCGGACGAGCGAGGTGATCCCCATCATGGACGGGCGGATGACGCTGGGGACTTGGCAGGGCATTTTCCTGTTCGAGCACCGGCGCGATCCGCACCGCAGGGAGATCGCGGTGAGCGTCATCGGCGAATGAGTTGAAATTTTGAAACCGCCGTCCACTATCCGCTTCTATCGATGAACGACCATTCCGACACCCTCATTGACCTCGCACTCGCTGAAGACATCGGCGGCGGCGATGTCACGTCCCGCTATTTCATCCCGGAGGAGCGCCGCGCCTGCGCGTTCGTGGCGGTGCGCAAGGATGGCGTGGTGTCCGGGGTCGAGCTCGCGGCGCGGGTATTCGCCAAGGTCGATCCCGCGTTGGATGTGGAAATCCTGATCACCGACGGCAGCCGCGTGGGAGCCGGGGCCATGGTGATCCGCGTGGAAGGCTCCGCGCGGTCCATCCTCACCGCCGAGCGGACGGCGCTGAATTTCCTCCAACGCCTCAGCGGCGTGGCGACCCTCACGGCACTCTACGTCGAGAAGGTAAAAGGCACTCGTACCCGGATTCTCGACACCCGCAAGACGACTCCGGGCTACCGGCTGTTGGAAAAAAAGGCCGTGCTCGACGGCGGCGGCACCAACCATCGACTCGGCCTCTACGACCGGGCGATGGTGAAGGACAACCACCTCGTCGCCGAGGGCGGAACCGAAGCGATCCAAGCGGCGATTCTCCAGCTGAAATCCGACAAACTGGACGTCGAGGTGGAACTCGAAGCCGACAATCTGGAGCAGGTGAAATCCTTTCTCGCGCTCGACGGAGTCGATCACATCCTGCTCGATAACATGAGTCTGGCAGAACTCAGCGAAGCCGTCGCCCTGCGCGGCGAGCGCGGTAAACCACAGCTCGAAGCCAGCGGCGGCGTCACTCTGGCAACTTTACAGGAGATCGCAGCGACTGGTGTTGATTTCATCTCCGTAGGTGCCCTCACCCACTCAGCTCCGGCGCTCGACATCGGCCTGGATTTCGAACCGCTTTAAATCCCGATGAGCCGCGAGGACTTCAACGCCGCCGCCGCGGATTTTCCCGATCCATTCCGCCTCCTCATCCGGGAGTCGGTGGAATCCACCAATGACGAAGTCCGCACGCTCGCCCAAGCAGGAGCGGCAGATGGCTTGGTCGTGCTCGCCGAGCGCCAAACTGCCGGCCGCGGGCGGAGGGGGGCGGCGTGGTTTTCTCCAACCGGGGAATCATTGGCGTTTTCCGTCCTGCTGCGTCCGGATGAGTCGAAAGCCCTGTGGCCACGACTCGCTCTCGCTGCGGGACTTGCGGTCGCCGAGGCGGTCGAGGCGTGCGGCGTGCAAGCGGGAATCAAGTGGCCCAATGATGTCTGGATCAGCCAGCGCAAGGTGGCGGGTATCCTGGTGGAAGCCGGCTCGAATTTCGCGGTCGTCGGCATCGGCTTGAACGTCAACACTACCGGATTTCCACCTGAAGTTTCGGAAATCGCGACCTCACTGAAGATCGAAACAATGCAAAACTTTTCGCGCGCGGAGGTGCTGGCATCTGTCATTCAAAAATTTTCCGCGCGGCGACAGCAGATCGATCATGATTTCGACGAATTGCTTTCCGCGGTCCGCTTGCGTTGCGTTCTCACCGGCAAGCGGGTCTCCCTGACGACCGCCAATGGCCCACGGACAGGAATCGTCGAGGGCATCGCCGCCGGTGGTGAGCTTCTGCTGCGCACCGTGGACGGACTCGAGCGCCTCATCCAAGCGGACGAGGTGCGGGTGCTCCCTTCTTGAAAATCGCGGGTTTCATTTCAGAGTTTCCGGCACCAAAGTCACGCCGTGAAACTGAGTCGTCTCCTACTGCTTTGCTGTATGCTCATCCCCGCATGCGCCTCCTCCACCAAGGAGAAAACCGATGAGGAAAAACCGAAATCCGAGGTCCAAGGCCCCAAACTGGTCGGCCGGATCGCCTCGGTTCCGGCCGACAAACGCTTCGTCCTGATTCAAAGCTACGGTCCGTGGGAAATCGAAACCGGCCGGATTCTCACCACCCGGGGTCTTGATAACCGCACCGCCAACCTGCGGACAACCGGCGAAAAGCTCGGAGAATTCGCCGCAGCCGACCTCCAATCCGGCACCGCCGAGGTGGGGGACGCAGTCTACTCCCAGCATGTGCCGAAGCCAGTCCAGGTGTCTGAAGCACCCGACATCCTGCCAACGCAGGTAGAACCGATCGCTGAAACCGTTCAAAAAAATAATTAACTTTCCGGGAATTCTTTGCTTCCAAAACCTCTCATGTTTATGTATTTTCAAAAAGTCCCGCCTGAGAAATCAAGCACAGTCATAAATATTAAATTTTGGAGTTGATTACTATCCGGTAACCCGGGTAGCTTCTCTTTCGCAATGGCTGTGCCCCCTTACATGTCCCGAAACATGAACACTACAACCAGCCATAATGAAAACAATGAACGCCTCGGGCGCTTCGGTGAAAGCCGACGCGGACCGTCTTGCTGACTTCGTCCTGTTTACCCAGCGGAGCTGCATCCTAAACCTGTCCACAGAACTCAACAAAGGGAACGTCTCATTCCCGCAGTTCTTCCTCCTAACCTATCTATCCAGCGAAGAATATCTAACGATGTCCGACATTGCGAAAAAGATGGGCCATTCGACGGCAGCCGCCACCGGCCTCGTCGATCGGTTGGAGAAACTGTCCTACGTTGAGCGAGTGCACGCCGCTGAAGATCGCCGTAAAATCATGGTCCGCATCACCGCTAAAGGAATCGAACTCGTTTCGAAGATGCGCACGGAAATTGCCAACGATCTGGTCGGTATTCTGGCAGGCATGGATGAAGATCAGGCGGAAACCGTCGAGCACACCAAGCGCGCCATTCATGGCCGTGCGATCGCGTGATCGATACTTTTCTCCACTGAAATAATCCAGCTTGGCGAATCCTCAGCGCCTCCGTTACCGTCCCCGGGTGACGGAGGCGTTCCCCTTTCTGGATATCTTGAATGAAGTTCCCGGCGTCCGTGCCGGATGGGTGGAGCGCGTCCCGGATTTGGCCATCACAGGTGATCGCGACGAGGCGATGAATCTGCTTCGCTCCCACCATGTAGCTGCTGTCGCCGACTTCGCAGGATCCGCCGCAGCCTGGTGGCGCGCGGAGCAAGTGCACGGAACCGAGGTGGCCATCGTCCCCGGAAGCCCGCAGATCCTGGCACCGGATGGCATCCCGGTAGTGCCAGGAGTGGATGGCCTTCTCACCATCAAGCCCGGCGTCGTACTTGCCATTTATGTCGCGGACTGCGGCCCCATCTGGCTGGCCGACCGCAAGACC
>JBEDKU010000113.1:0-8060 GCA_041172045.1 Verrucomicrobiota bacterium
TGGGGTCCGTCACTTTGACCCAACCGTTGACCTCGTCCGTAAGATCCCACTGGAAGGAGTGTCGCCACAGGGTGCCCGCCCCGAAATGATAGGGTGGAGTGGATGCCCGCGAGTTGAACAAACGACTGAAGGATAGCTTGTAGTCGCCGGGGCCATCGAACAACTCCAAGTCCTTCACCGACCTGGAAACATTGCCGTTGTAAGGATGGAAAAAGTTTGAGCCCGCGCTACAGTTTGTCGGAGTTTCTTCGGAACCACCCGAAGATTGAGATGCCGAGCTGGATTCGCAATTGGGACAAACCGGTTTGGTCTGCCCGTCATTACGACAGGTGTAATCCGCCGAAGCGGATGGCGTCGCGAACGTGGCTGCGAGGAATAGGCCCAGAGCGCAAGGCAAGAGACGGGCGGCGGATAGTGACGATGACATGATGTGAAAACCTAAGTGTTAACAAACTTGAAATTGGGAAACGAATGCAAGGGAGCGCTGGAATTAATTCGCGGTCAGACGTTCTTCCCACTCGGGACGTCCGGCCCAGATGTCGAGCATCTTGGTGTCATGGTCGGATGTGGTTAGGGAAATCCGGTAAGAGCCGTCGCTCGGGCCGGTATGGAAGACAAAGGAAATATGACCATTCTTGTCGGGTTTGAGCGGACCGGTAGGCTCCAACGTGCCGCCATCAAGGATTCCCACATCCACCCACTCCGTGGACTTCATCCCAGGATAACTCACCTGAAACTCGATCCGTTGGCCCGTGGCGGAATGCATGCGCTGGAACATCCCGTTCTGATCGGTCCGCAAATCCGCACGCGAGGCACCGGCGCGGGCCACCGCGAAAGCCTTGCTACCGCCGCTGGCCGCATCCGACGGCATGACACCCGCCCAAAGGCCGCTCTTCCCTACGGTAGCAGGCACGCCTGCGGCACGGGCCATCTCGATGGCACTGTCGGAAGGTTGAGTGTTACCATTGCTAGAGACGCTGGCTTGTTGCGCAGCAGCAGCAAGCCGGGCTTCACGAAAACTTCCGCCCGGCTCACGGGTGGATGATTTGGCAGAGTTGCGAGGGAGTTCCGGATTTTTCGTCGCTTCCTGTCGGACGAACCATGAGATGGCTAGAATACCGGCAAGACCACTGAGAACATATAAGCTTTTTCGGAAGTGCGACATGGGTTTGGGAATGGATAAATAGAAATTTTGAATCACAGCGACTTGATTCGCCTGCATCTAATCACTCCTGTGTCCTGACGCAAAAAACAAAGATGTAAATCTAATTGTGAGATAATTTTCTGGTAGGCACCCGAAATGACATCCCGAGAATACGTGAGAGATAAATCTTGCCAGACTTGTTCTTGAACTATAGGGCAACCCCATGGCCGGGGAGAATCAAAACGTTGCACTCCTTCAGAACCGGTCCGATCTCGCCACCCAGCTGAGTGAAGGAGGAGAAAACTTCCTGCCGGGCTGGCCGGCCCGCCTCCGCCATGAATACTCCGCGTCTATGCCTGGCCAACCCGGACTTCCCAACCTTTCCGCCATGCGCGGCCGCCGCAAAGGCGGTGCGGTCACCCCGCAGATCATTACACCTCACGGCATCGCAACGCTCACCGAGGCATTTCTCACCCGCCTGGCCGCCCGCGCCTACTCTCAAGGCTCCATCGATGCGCACCGTTGGGCCTTGCGCCAGTTCGCCTGCTGGGCGGACTCTCGCGCCGCCCAGACCGCCGCGGCCTATACCCGCGCCGACCTTGAAGCCTACCAGCTCTTCCTCCATCATTACCGCAGCCCGCGCGGGGGAAAGCCGCTTGTTGTCAACACCCAGCTTGCGCGGCTCGGCTGCGTCCGCCGGTTCTTCGCCTGGCTCTGCCGGTCCGGCACTATCCCCGCCAACCCCGCCGCCGATCTGGAACTACCGCGTAAACAAGCCCGGCTGCTGCCGAAATTTCTCAATCCACAGGAAATCCAAATCCTTCTCGCCCAGCCTAATTCCGCCGATCCCTTCGGCCTGCGCGACCGCACAATTCTGGAGCTTTTCTACGCCACGGGCATCCGGCGAACGGAAATGGCCAACCTTGACCACGGCGATTACGATGCTGCCGCCCATACCCTGCACATTCGCAAGGGCAAAAACGGCAAGAGCCGCCTTCTGCCCGTCGGCGGACGCGCCGCCGCCTGGCTTGGACGCTACCTCGCGGAGTCCCGCCCGCTATTTCACCACCTGCCGCAGGAATCCGCTCTTTTCCTCAGCGGCTATGGCACGCGTTTCAGTCCCGCTTATCTCGGCAACTGGATCAAAAAACTCTTAAAACGTTGCGGCATCGACAAGCCCGGCTCATGCCATCTCTGGCGTCATTCCTGCGCTACCGACATGCATCGTGGTGGGGCGGACATCCGGTATGTTCAGCAAATGCTCGGCCACGCCCGCATGGAAACGACGCAGATTTACACCCATGTCAATATTGATGCCCTCCAAGAAGTCCATGCCCGCTGCCACCCCCACGGGCGGTTGGGCGAAAACCACAAACTCTTCAGCGAGCGCGCTCAACCGGAAATGCCAGCGATGCGGGATTTGTCTTCCCCCGACGGGATGAACCCACTACTGGTCGAAATCATCATGGTCGCCGCCGCCCTAACTTCCGATGCTCCGGCCACCTCCATGCCGGCATCCAGCCAAGCATGTCCGGAACCTCCACCCGATGAGGAACCACCCGGCAGTGGCATGACCTTCACCGGCCCCAAACCACCGCCAACGAGTGGACCGGTGGCCGGGAATCTCCCCACTTCTAACCTCGTAAACCCTCTAAAACTGCCGGAATCACTAGATTTGAGGCCGCGTGTGGCTTACTACGGTTACCGTTATTACGACTCGCTGACTGGCAGATGGCCGTCCAGAGATCCGATCGAGGAAAGAGGAGGGGTGAATTTGTATGGGTTTGTGAAGAATGATATAATAGATAAAGTGGACATCCTCGGAATGGATGTGCCAGGGCCGTGGTTCCCCACTTTTCCAGGTTTTACTGGCGTTACCAAAATCGCCTGTAATCCTGGAGAAGTAAGTTTTATCGACGTTGAAACTGTCAAATGCACTACGGCTAAGGGTTGTTCGGGCACTAAAAAGCAAGGTGACAAGCGAACTTGTAAAGAAGCCACCCACAAGGCATTTTGGGGATTTTTTGGCGACGGCTTCTGGGAGCTTACGGCAAAAGACATCGAAATCACTCCTTGCAAATAAAAATACATTTCCAGTATGCGTTATCTGTTACCAATTCTTCTGATGTTCTTAGGCTTTTGTGGAGGGCTATATTATAGTGATTATGGATTAGTTACCGGGAGTGTCATATTCACAAATTTAAAATCCAGTGGAGATAAAAGCGATACGACTGTTTCCGATGTTTTTTTGATTGGAGAGAGAAAGTTTTTGAGAATGAAAATGGAGCTCATTGATGAGAATTATCCATTATATGATAAAACTGGAAATAGACTTTTACGCTTCATTGAAGATAGTAAAATAAATCAGCTGCCAAACTAAGAAAGTGACCAGTGCAAGTTCCTGAGGTCGGATTCCTAGGGTCGATTCCCGCAGCGTGACATTGTGGGTGTCAGGTGCTCTTGAATGACTTCCTTTCCCCTGCCAATTCTAAATTTTCTCCTTTCCATCCACTCTACTGGCGCTTATAGTCAAACGATGATTTGTTTATCACCAGCCGGCAACCGACGAACTCGGATTCGACAGAGAAGGTGCCTTCCGGGGCCGCGTTTGCCTGACTACGGTTACCGGCACTATGACCCTGTCACTGGCAGATGGCCATCCAGAGATCCGATCGAGGAAAAAGGCGGGGTCAATTTGTATGGATTTTTAGGAAATAATAGTATTGTGGCATATGACTATCTCGGACATGAAATGGGTGATTGGCCAGACATTCCAAGTGATGGAACTTTGTGGCAATGTGTTCCAGATGAAGTGAAGGGCAAAGCATGCAGAGCTGCGTGTTGGGGGATTGGTGCCGCGTGTGCATTGGCGTGCCCAACCAGTGGACCTTTTGCAGGTGTATGTGTTTTTCTTTGCGGTGCTGCTGCAAGTCTCTGCTCTGATAGTTGCCCATCTTAACAAAAATGATAAAATATGAGAAAGTCCCCTAAAATATTAGTGGCTTTACTAAGTATTATTACTTTTGGAGTTTTGATGGCGTTGCGATTTGAAATTCATAATATTTTCGGGCGCGCGCTATTTGGGGCAACAGCTTTTTTAATTTTGGGAGTTTGCTTTCGTCGCTATGTCAGACAAAACTAAAAGTGTTAATTTGTGGTGCTACGGTTACAGATACTATGATACGCTGACCGGTAGGTGGCCGTCGAGGGATCCACTTGAAGAATTAGGGGGGATCAATCTATACGGGTTTGTTGGAAATGATGGAGTTGAAAAGTGGGATATACTAGGATTAAGCCGGTCAAGAACATGTAAAAAATGCACCTGCGCGCTTACACAAAAATGTATAGATGACGGAAGACGTAAAGATGATGCTCCTTGTCCCGTCATTTATGGTGAGGCCGCAGAAGGTGTGTCGACTGATGGCGGGCGATGCGACGCTCTACCCACCGGACGGCCTGCTATCTGTCCAAAACGATGCAAGCCAAGCGGAGCAGTGAGTACCACATGTGAATAAAATACCATCTGATGAAAAATTTATTCAAGATACTATTTATAAGTTTTTTTTGCTCAAATTTCAGTTTGGGGAATATCGATTCGAATCCTTTTATTGGATGGGACTATGTTTACTTAGTCATAAAGAAAGATAACGAAAAAGTTATTATAATAACGCTAAAGTTATTATCTAATAACAAGCAAGATGAAGAACGTGATGATGCTTTAAAAAGAGAAATCCGTGCAGAGTATGAGAAGAAGAAAAATACTGCCGTTATTTTTGCTTATTGCAATTTTAATGGAACGCCCAAAAGTCAAATTGTCCCCCTGAGTATCGCAAGTGCGGAGTCTTTAAATCATTCATTTCAAAGCTTTATCAAACCAGAAGACATCAACATACGCCCTAAAGGCCCGTTACAGGAACCAAGATGATTGAAAACGGTTTTTAGCAAACGAAGAAGTTTGAGCTGAGGACCTTCCTTCCACCCTAAAGTAAACTAGCCCCATCTGCGAGAGATGGAGCTGGTTCCGTGAGAGGTGGATGCTTAGCCGATCAAGGAGCCGGCGGGGCGGGCGGCGGGGTTTCCTCCGGACCACCGCCGCCGGTGCGGTGGATGCGGGAGGCGGTGGCCCACTCGGCGAGGTTCTGTGAATCGCGGCGGTAGCGGTTTTTCACGGAGGTGCTGAGGCTCTTGATCAGGTCGCGGGCTTCCTTGACGAGGGCGCGGTTGTGGGCGGTGTCGCCGATGTCGTCGAGGCGGTCGTCGGTTTGTTCCGACTTCTTGTCATCGATGGCGGCGAGATCGGTCTGGAGATCGGCGACGAAGTCGGCGGGCATGGAGTAGGCGATGAACTTGGCGGCGGTGGCGGGGACCTGGAGTTTTTTGAGAAACGCGGTGGCGGTGGCGATGATTTCCTGATGGGTATCCCCGTCGAGGCGGAAGTCCGCGGAGAAGCCTGGCTCCGTGCGGGAGATGGTGCGGGCGGTCTCGGCGATGGCGAGGAGATCGTCCCAGACCTCGTCGAAGAGGTGGTTCCTCGCGCCGGTGGCGGGACTGGCCGGGAGGCCGGGTTTGGAATCCGAGGGAGTCAACGCGGCGGCGATGACACCGGCTCGTGTGAAGTGGGTGATGGCCATGCTGCCAACCTCGAAGTCGGCAAGTCGGGGAATGGCGAAGCGGTTGACGCGCCCGAGGGCGTCGATCACGGCATTGTCTTTATCGGTCATGGTGGTGGGGATGGGGAGTTTGATTGTTATTTCCGAAGCGTCCAAGGCGCTATCAGGTGAAGTGGTGGATTGCAATCTGCAACTTTCACAAAGAATGAAAACAAATGATCCGACACGCCGCCCTGAAGTTACCTTTTGCCGATTCACTGGAAAAACTACTGAAAATCAACGAGTTGGATATCGGTGGCCGATGTGGAAGGCATCCGAGATCGATGTGGAAGGCATCCGGAATCAATGTGGAAGGCTCGCGAGACCGATGTGGACGGCACCCGGGAACGATGTGGACAGCACCGGGGGCGATGTTCCGGGACCGGAAAGCGATGTGGACGGTGCCCGAGATCGATGTGGACAGCGGCTGGGGTGATGTTCCAAGACCGGAGAGCGATGTGGACGCTACCCGGGATCCATGTGGAAAACGGGCGGGAGCGATCTTTCAGGCAAGAGGCGGGACGCCTCTGCGACGGTCTGGCGCGAGACGCGCCAGCCACCTTGGCCACTTCCGGATTGCCGCCAGGCGCCGCCCGCAGGGAAAATCCGGGCGGCATCTCCGGGGAGGCAAATTTCCGCTCAGGCGAAGCGGGATTTCATTTTCAGGAACTGTTTTTCACACAGGTTCCAACTCAAGAGCGTGACGACGAAGACGGTGGCGAGCGCGATCGTTCCGGTGGCGATCATTTGCAGGTGGCCGTCGCCATGACGGAGCTGGCGGGCGATGTGGTTGTGAAACGCCAGCATGAAGACGATGGGGTGCCAGACGTAGAGCCCATAGGAATATTTCCCGAACCAGCGCAGAATCGGCAGCTGCATGAGGGATTCCAGCGGCTTCCAGTTCAGCGCGAGGATGAGGACGGAGCCGAAGAACGCCCAGAGGACGGTCAAGCCGACGGTGCCGATGACGAGGTCCTGGTTGCTTTTCGAATGCCGGATCAGGACGATGGCGAAGAACACCGCGAAGGTGGTGCAGGCGAGAATCATCGCCGGCTTGAGCAGCCCCTCCATGCCCTTGGGTCCGCGCACCATGAGCGCGATGAACGCGCCGGCCGCGAGCGAGTCCATCCGCATGGGGGTGGCCATGTAGGCGGCGATGGGCAGGTATTCTTCGCCATTCATCGTCATGATCCGCAGGGCGGGCGCGATGAGGAAAAAGGCGATGGCGACGATCATCACCTGCTTGCGGTTGAGGAAATAGACCACCGCCGGCCAGATGAGGTAGAAGTGCTCTTCCACCGCGAGCGACCAGAAGTGGTCGAGCACGCCGAAGGCTCCGGAGCCCTTCCAGGAGATGACAAAATTCGTCGCATAGATGGAGATCCAGGCGGGATTCGCAGTGCCCTCCAGACCGAGGCGGACCAGCACGGGCCTGATGAGGATCACGGCCAGCAGCGCGCCATAGTAGAGGGGAAAGATGCGCAAGGCCCGCCGCGCGTAGAAGTTCTTGAAGAAGGCGGGCTTGGTTTTCGAATCGTAAAGAATCCCGGTGATGAGGAAGCCGGAGAGCACGAAGAACAGATCGACGCCGGTCCAGCCGAGCTCGGCCCAGTTGTTGAGGCGTTGGTTGATGCTGAACTCCGCGTTCAGCGAGCCGGTGAAGTGATAGACCAGGACGAGCAGGATGGCGACTCCCCGCAGGCCGTCCAGCGCCGGCAGGTGCTTGTGCTGGCTGGCGGGCGGCGCGGTGACGGACTGCTCGCGGATGTCGTCAACGACGGCTGGAATAGTGGAGTTCATAGAGTGATTTTTGGGACGAAATGTAGGCAATTCCGGTGCCGGGGGCGATGACGATCGAGCGCAGCCACGGGCCGAGATACCAACGCCGCTTCACCTCGCGGTCCTTCAGGCCCATCAACGCGACCTGCCCGGTGATCAGGCTGGCCACCAGCATCTCGTCATTCGCCGCGTCCACGGTGATGACCCGCACGCCGGGAATCGCCTTGAACTCACCTTTCGGAGCCAGCGTCAGCGCGTCGAAACACTGGACGCGGCCTTCCGAGGGCGACGCCATCAGCAGTTCCTGGTGGACCGGATCGAAGGCCATGCGGTCGGTGCGGGCGTCTGCCGGGGCTTCGGCGATGATCTCGCGTTTTGCCATGTCATAGGCGACCACCCCGCAGTGACGGCGGAAGAAATTCGCGTAAAGGATGGGCTTGTCGGGATGGACGAGCAGGTTGCCGGCCTCCAGGTCGCGCTTGTCCACC
>JBEDKU010000114.1:0-5848 GCA_041172045.1 Verrucomicrobiota bacterium
GGCCAGAAAAAACTCGAACGCCAGCTCGCCCGGATTCCCGCCCGTTTGGAAAAACTCCTCCGCCGCAAGCTTGCGAAGATCGACGCCGCACACGAACGCGCGCTCGAAACCGCGCGGGCGGAAGCCGCCGAACGCGTGCGCCTCACCGAGGCCGCCCGCGCGCAGGTCGGTTCCGTCATCGAGTCCGACATCGATGCCAGAATCCAAGACCTGTTGAAACCTTGGACCGCCGACGTCCTGTCACGTTTTGAAACGCTCGCGTCCCTGGAAAACCACTCGCTTTCAAGCTTCCCCGCATGGACGCCGGCCGTTTGCGCCGAATGGACACCGCCCGCCGAAGCCCCGCAAGCCATCCGCATCGGGCACCTCTTGGTGGATTCCGCCAAACTAACCGGAGGACTTCCCTACGATCCACGGATTGTGCTGCCGGACGCCAGCACGCTGGAAGTGCCGTTCTCCATGGCGTTCCCGGACCAAGGATCAATTCTGATAGAAACCGACGACGGCGACGACGCGGCGACCGTCGCGCTCAACGCCATCGCCCTGCGACTTCTAGCGGAACATCCGCCGGGGCGCGCTTCGTTTGTGTTCATCGATCCGGTCGGGCTGGGTAAGGATTTCGCCGGGTTGATGCACCTCGCCGACTACGAGGAAACCTTGATCAACCACCGCATCTGGACGCAGAGCACGCAGATCGAGGAGCGCCTCGCCGAGCTCAACGACCACATCGAAAAAGTCATCCAGATGTATCTGCGCAACGAGTACGCGAACATCACCGAATACAACGAGCAGGCCGGCACCATCGCGGAAAAATACCGTTTTCTTGTCATCGCCGGTTTCCCCAACGCCTTCAGCGAAACCTCGTGCAAACGGCTTCTATCCATCGCCTCCAGCGGCGCGCGCTGCGGCGTCCACCTGCTCATCCAGCGCGACCTGCGCCTGCCGCTGCCGGATGCCACGCTGGACGACGAACTCCGCCGCGCCTGCACGCGGGTGACCTTGCGCGACGGCGTTTTCCATCTGGCGGACTCGTTGCCGGGAGCGGATGTGGTCGTTTTCGATCCGCCGCCGACGCATGAGGATTCCATCACGCTGGTGCACCGCATCGGCAAGGCGAGCATCGATTCGAACCGCGTGCAGGTGCCGTTCTCACAAATCGCGCCGCCGCCGGATGAGGTCTGGACGTCCGACACCACGGACGAGTTGCGCGTACCCATCGGCCGCACCGGGGCGAAGAAACTCCAGATGATGGCGATCGGCAAAGGCACCCGCCAACACGCGCTGGTTGCGGGAAAAACAGGTTCCGGCAAGTCCACCTTGTTCCACGTCATCATCACCAACCTCGCGCTGTGGTGCAGTCCGGAGCAGGTCGAGTTCTATCTGGTGGATTTCAAGAAGGGCGTGGAATTCAAGTGTTACGCCGCCAAGCGCCTGCCGCACGCGCGGGTCATCGCCATCGAGAGCGACCGGGAATTCGCGCTCAGCGTGCTCCAGCGCATCGACGGAGAATTAAAACGCCGCGGCGAGCTTTTCCGCCATGCGGGCTCTCAGGATCTCGCCGGCTACAAGCGCACGCCCCGCCACGAACCGCTGCCGCGCAGCCTGCTGCTCATCGACGAGTTCCAGGAGTTTTTCACCGAGGACGACTCGGTCGCGCAGGAAGCCTCGCTGCTGCTGGACCGCATCGTTAGACAGGGCCGCGCCTTCGGCATCCACGTGATCCTCGGCTCCCAAACCCTTGGCGGCGCTTACACCCTGGCCCGCGCCACGCTCGGGCAGATGGTCATCCGCATCGCGCTGCAATGCAATGAAACCGACGCGCACCTGATCATGGACGACGACAACCCGGCCCCGCGCCTGCTCACGCGACCCGGTGAAGGGATTTACAACGACCAGGCCGGCGCGCTCGCCGCGAACAGCCCGTTTCAAATCGTCTGGCTGCCCGAGGACGAGCGCGACGCCGTGCTTGACCAGGTCAACGCGCTCGCCACCCGCGGTGGCAAACAAGCGCCGACGCCGATCATTTTCGAAGGCAACGCGCCGGCCGATGTCCGCGACAATTCGGAGTTGAAAAGATTGTTAGCCTCGCATCCCGCCGCCCGCCCCGTCACCGCGCGGGCTTGGCTCGGCGCGCCGAACTCCATCAAGGGCCCGACCGAAGCGCAGTTCCAGCGCCAGAGCGGCAGCCATTTGTTAGTCGTCGGCCAGTCCGCCGAGCGGGCCCTGTCGCTGCTGGCGATCAGCATCGTTTCCCTCGCCGCCCAGTACCCGCCGGAGCAGGTGGAATTCGTCATCCTCGATCCCCACGCCTACGACCACGGCGACAGCGGGTTTTTCCAACGACTCGCCGCGATCCTGCCGCAGAAAATCCGCATCGGCGGACCCGGGGAAGTTCCCGCCCTGCTCGCGGATCTCTCGCAGGAACTCGAAGCCCGTGGTCCGACGTCCGGCCGCGACGCTCCGGAAATTTTCCTCATCGTGCACGATCTCCAGCGCTTCAAGTCGCTGCGCCCGGACGACGAATTCCGATTCTCGATGGACGACGACGCCGGAGCCACGCCGGCGCAGGCGTTCGCCAGCCTGCTAGGCGAGGGAGGCCCGGTCGGCATGCACGTGCTCGCCGCCACCGACACCTGGAACAACGTCAGCCGCTGGATCCCGCGCAAGCTGATGGCGGAGTTCGAAATGCGCGTGCTCTTCCAGATGAGCGCCAACGATTCGTCCAATCTCATCGACTCCCCCGCCGCCACCTCGCTGGGACTTCACCGCGCGCTGTTCCATAACGAGCACCATGGTACGCTGGAAACCTTCCGTCCTTACGCCATGCCGGATGACGCGTGGTTGGATGAGTTGAACCCCACGTATGCCGACTCCCCCGCCAACTGAAAGCCCGGCGTGGCACCATCAATCCGCTGAGAGCGTGCTGGCGGGGCTAGGCTCCTCGGCCAGCGGTCTTTCCTCGGATGAAGCGACGCGGCGACTCGCCGCAGGCGGAAGGAACGTCTTGGCGGAGGTCGCGCCCGTTAGCGCGTGGCTGATATTTTCCCGCCAGTTCAAGACCCTGGTCATCTGGATCCTCATCGCGGCCGGCATCGTCTCCGGCGTGCTCGGCGACGCGGTGGACGCCATCGCGATCTTCGTGGTGGTCGCGCTCAACGCAGCCATCGGATTCTATCAAGAACTCAACGCGCGCAAGTCCATCTCCGCGTTGAAGACGATGACCGCTCCGCGCGCGAAGGTGAAACGCGATGGCAAGGTCGTCTCCATCCCGGCGGCGGAAATCGTCGCCGGTGACGTGCTGGTGATGGAAGCCGGCGACTCGGTGGCGGCGGACTCGCGGCTGCTCAAGTCCGCATCGCTCAAGTGCGTCGAGTCCGCGCTCACCGGCGAGGCGGAGGCCGTGATGAAACACGCGGCGACCTTGAAGTCCGGCGATGTCGCGCTGGGCGACCGCAAAAACATGGTTTTCATGGGCACCAGCGTCGCCGCCGGGACCGGCCGGGCGGTGGTGGTCGGCACCGCGATGAAGACCGAGCTGGGTCGCATCGCCGGGCTGATGGAAGGTTCCGATGCGGATGAAAGCACGCCGCTGGAGAAGAAGCTGGAATCCTTCGGCCGGGTGCTGGTGTGGGGCGCGTTAGGCATCGTCGCGCTGTTGTTCGGCCTCGGGCTGCTACGGGGAACCGCGCCGATGGAGCTGTTCATGACGTCCGTGAGCCTCGCCGTGGCCGCCGTGCCGGAAGGCTTGCCCGCCATCGTGACGGTCGCTCTAGCGCTCGGCGTTTCCCGCATGTCCCGCCGCCGCGCGCTCGTCCGCAGGCTGGCGGCGGTCGAAACACTTGGCTCCACCACGGTGGTCTGCACGGACAAGACCGGCACCCTGACGATGGGTGAAATGACGGTGCGGGCGCTCTACATCCCCGACCTGGTTTACGAAGTCACCGGCGAAGGCTACGGACCTGATGGAGAAGTGCGGCGCGATGGTGAATCGATAGACACCGCCCCCCTGCGGGAACTCGCCACCATCATCGTCGGCTGCAACAACGCGCATCTGGTAGAGGAGAAAGGCGCGTGGAAGGTCGTCGGCGATCCCACCGAGGGCGCGCTGCTCGCCGCCGGACGCAAAGCCGGCGTGGTCCGCGAGGAACTTGAGCGGGCGATGCCCAAGCATCACGAAATCCCCTTCGACTCCGACCGCAAGCTCAGCACGATGGTCCGAACCATGCCGGATATTGCACTCCGGGCGCTGGTCAACGGGGCTCCCGGAATTCTGTTGGATCGCTGCACCCGCATTTCCACGCCAGCCGGCATCCGGCCGATCACCGCCGGGGATCGCGAGCAGGTGCTGGCCCGGACCGACACGATGGCGGCGCAGGCTCTGCGGGTGCTTGGCTCCGCGTTCCGGGACCTGGAAGCCACCACGGAACTCACGGCGGAAGCGGTGGAGCGGGAGCTCGTGTTCGTCGGCCTATCAGGAATGTACGACCCGCCGCGGCAGGAGGCGAAAGTCGCGGTCGGCGAATGTCATGCGGCGGGCATCCGCGTGGTTCTAATCACCGGTGACCACCCCTACACCGCCACCGCCATCGCGCGGGAAATCGGCATTACCACCGGCGATGAAGCCGCCATTTCCGGAATCGAGCTGGACAAGATGAACGACGACGATCTTCGGTCGCGCGTTGCGAAAATCGACGTTTACGCCCGCGTCACCGCCGCGCACAAGCTGCGGATCATCCACGCGTGGAAGGCGAATGGCGCGGTCGTCGCGATGACCGGCGACGGCGTCAACGACGCACCCGCCATCCAGGGCGCGGACATCGGCATCGCCATGGGCATGACCGGCACGGAGGTCACCAAACAGGCGGCGGACATGATCATCACGGATGACAATTTCTCGACCATTGTCGCGGCGGTCGAGGAAGGCCGCGGCATTTACGACAACATCCGCAAAACCCTGCAATACCTGCTGGCCGGCAGCACCGCCGAGCTTCTGGTCATGGCCGTCTGCGTGATCATCGGCCTGCCCAGCCCGCTGTTGCCGATCCACCTGTTATGGATCAACCTGATCACGGACGGACTGCCCGCGCTGTGCCTCGCCACCGATCCCATCGACGCCGGGGTGATGAAACGCCCGCCCCGCCATCGACTGGAAAACATCGCCAACCGGCCGTTTCTCATGACCATGCTGTTCACCGGATTAATCACCGCGGCCATCACTTTCGCGGTCTACCTTTACGTGCTGAAAACGCAGAATCCGGCGATGGCCCGCTCCTATGCCTTCACCGTGCTCGTGTTCGCCGAGTTGCTGCGAGCCTTCGGTGCGCGCAGCGAATTCACCCCCGTCTGGCGGATCCCGCTCCGCACCAATCTCAATCTGGTCGTGGTCATCGCCGTTTCCTTCGGCCTCCAGATCCTAAGCCTGAACAACGCGGTCTTCGGGCGGTTCCTGAACACGCAGTCCATCCCGCTGACGCATTCCCTGTTGTTGATGCTCATCGCCACCCTGCCCCTCATCATTCTGGAGGTGACCAAAACGATCAGGCGATCAAACCCTTAGACCGGGACACGAAAATGCCACGGAGACGGCGCGATCGTCGTTCTCCGTGGCTTGGATTCCACCGCTCAGCGGGCAGCGGCTTCCTGGATTTTGTCGCCGGTCTTTTCCACGTCTTGGCCGAAACCGCGGGTCGTGGCGCACGAGGTGGACATGCCGGCGGCGATGAGGATCAGGGTCCCGACGGTCAATGCCGTGAAACGGCTGGACGAGGCTTTCTGACTGCTGTGGTTGGTTGCTTTCATGGTGGATGTCAGTTCGCAGGTCCCGCACCATCTTTCATGAATGCCGTAA
>JBEDKU010000115.1:0-7225 GCA_041172045.1 Verrucomicrobiota bacterium
GGGTGTCATAGACGACGGCGGGAAGCTTGCCGAACTGACGCTTGAACATCGTCATGTCATAGTCGGCACCATGCATCCAGACGACCGCCTCCGCAAGATACTCGCCCAGCGAGGACAGATCCTCGATCGCCAGCGGGTCGATTAGAACGCACTTGTCGCGGTCCGCGAACTGGACGAGGCAGAGGGATTCCCGGTAGCGGTGCAAGCTGTCCGCCTCGGTGTCAATCGCGCAAACCGGACGGGTGGAACCGTTCCTGCTGGCCTTGAGGTGGCTCGCCAGACGGTCTGCGGTATCGATCATGTCCGAACTCATCAACGGGAAATACAAGAGGTTACCAATCCGACTTGATGGGGTTTTCAAGCGGAATCATGGGTTTAGGATGGGTTGGACGACTCCGGCTGACAAGGGGAAATTAGATTGGCCTCCATAAAACGGGAAGACCATGTAAACACCGGGCGATTAGGCGACCTGAAAAGAGGCGGCTTGCTCGGCGGTCAGTTCGATGAACTGCCAGGGCAAACCATGGGCGTTCAGGTCGGCCATGAATGCGTCCGGATCGTGCTGTTCGATGTTCCAGACACCGGGCTTTTTCCAGCCGCCGGCGAGCATTTGCTTGGCTCCAATCATCGTCGGGACGCCGGTGGTGTAGGAAATCGCCTGGGAGCCGACCTCGGCGAAACAGGCCTCGTGGTCGCAGATGTTGTAGATGTAGATGGCCTTGGATTTGCCGTCTTTAATGCCGGTGATGACATTGCCGATGCAGGTTTTACCCTTGGTGGTGACGCCGAGATCGCTCGGATTCGGCAGGACCGCCTTGAGGAATTGCAGCGGGACGATTTCCACGCCTTGGTAAATCACCGGGTCGATCCGCGTCATGCCGACGTTCTGGAGGACTTCCAGGTGTTTCAGGTAGTTCGGCGAGAACGACATCCAGAACTGCGCGCGCTTGATCGTGGGAATGTGCTTCACCAGCGACTCCAGCTCCTCGTGATACATCCGGTAGATTTCATAAGTCCCGACGCCGTCCGGGCAGGTGAACGCCTGGTGCTTGGACATCGGCGCGGTTTCAATAAAATCGCCGTTTTCGAAATGCCGGCACTCGGCGGTGACCTCGCGGATGTTGATTTCCGGGTTGAAGTTGGTGGCGAAGGCCTTGCCGTGGTTGCCACCGTTCACGTCGATGATGTCGAGCGTGTGGATCTCGTCGAAATGGTGTTTGAGCGCCCAGGCGGTGTAAACATTGGTCACGCCGGGGTCGAAACCGGAGCCGAGCAACGCGGAGAGGCCGGCTTTTTCAAATTTTTCCTGATACGCCCACTGCCAGGAGTATTCGAATTTCGCGACATCCAGCGGCTCGTAGTTGGCGGTGTCCATGTAGTCGCAGCCGGCGAGCAGGCAGGCGTCCATCAGGTTGAGGTCCTGGTAGGGCAGGGCGACGTTGATGAGCAGTTTCGCCCCGGTCTTGCGGATGAGGGCGGCGGTTTCCTCGGCGTTGTCGGCGTCCACCTTGGCGGTGGTGATGGTGCGGCCGGTGCGCTTTTTCACTTCCTCGGCGATGGCGTCGCACTTCGAGAGGGTGCGCGAGGCGAGGGTGATTTCCCCGAAGACCTCGGGGACCATGGCGCATTTGTGGGCGACGACGCTGCCGACCCCGCCGGCTCCGATGATGAGGACTTTATTCATGGTGGAAAGAGGCACAAGGGGTGGGGGAATCACGCCCCGCTGGCAAGAAATTCCCCGTGACGTTTGAAAATCTTCACGCAAATTTTCCGACAATTTTTGAATCGCAAGGCGTTTTCATCCCTGAAAGGCTTCTGCCAGACATCAAAATTATCGCGCCCCATGAAACTCAGCAACCCATCTCCCACCGTCCGCCGCAGCGCAGGATTCACCCTGCTTGAAATGGTCATCGTGCTTGGCATCATCGCCATGATCCTCGGCGGCGCCATCTTCGCCATGCGCGGTATCGGCGACGCGGCGAAACTCCGCCAAGTGGAGTCCGACTTCAAGAGCTTCGAAAGCGCCCTGGCGATGTATAAACTCAACGCCGGCTCCTTCCCGACCACCCAGCAAGGCCTGAAGGCCCTCCAAGACAAGCCATCCAGCACGCCGGTGCCACGCCGCTGGGTGCAGGTGATGAGCAAGCTGCCGCCGGATCCATGGGGCGCGGAATACGGCTACCGTTTCCCGGGCAAGAAGCGCACCAACGATTTCGAAATGTTCAGCAAGGGCCCGGACGGCCTGGAAGGCACTCCAGATGATCTCAGCAGCCAGGACGAATAAGCCGCGGCGGGGCTTCACGCTCATCGAGATCGTCATGGTGCTCGCCATCTCCGCCATCGTCATGGGCGGGGCCATCGGGCTGATGATTTTCTCGTCGGACGAGCGGGTCCTGCGCAACGCGTCCGGAGAAATCGAGTTGCTGGCCAAACGCGCCCGCACCATCGCGATTCTCAACCAGACGCCCTACGCGCTGGAATTCCGCGAGGGTGTCGTCCGCCTGCTACCGCTCGCCCAAGCGGGCATGGATCTCAAAAAATCCTCCAAACAGCGGGAGGAGCCCGAGGCTTCCGCCGTCGACGAGAGCCGCCAGATCGACCTTGAAGGCGGACTGGAGATTTCCATCCGCCGCTGGAACTCCGAGGAATGGCTCACCACCCATAAAAAAACCGTGCATGTCTGGCGTTTCGACCCGGACGGCCTCTGCGAACCGATTTCCATCCGCTACTCCCTGGGAAAAAGCTGGGCGGAAGACACCTTCCATCCTCTCACCGCCACCATCAGCGAAAGCGCGCTCGAAGCCCGATGAATTGCCACCTCCACCCCGTCAAACGCGGATTCCTTCTCTTGGAGATGGTTCTCGCGCTGGCGGTATTTGGCATCGCCGCCACCGGATTCGCCGTCGCCTTGAACCGCATGGCCAAAGTCGCCGCCCTCGCCCAAAGCGAGCTGCGGATCACCCGCATCCTCGACAGCGCGCTCGACGAGACGCTTTCGCTGCCGGTTTTGGAGGAGGGAGTGACCGACTCGACCGCAGGCGATACCGGCGTGGACCTCGTCACCACCATCGAACTGCTTAAGGAGCTTGAAAATGAGGAAGGTCAGCTCCTCCAGGAAATGTATTTGATCAAAATCGAAGCCAAATGGTTCGAAAACAGTGAGTGGCAGAACCGCATCGTGGAAACCTGGCGCTACGGCCGCATGTACCAACCATGATCACGACCCCCGCCAACTCCCGCCGCAGTGGATTCACCCTGCTTGAACTCGTGATCGCCATGGGGCTGCTCGCCATCCTCGTCGGCATGGTTTTCACCACCGCCCGCACCGCGCTCGCCTTGGGCAACACCATCGTCCAGACCCAGAACGAGGAAATGCTCCATCAGGCGTTTTTCGAACTTCTCAGCCAGCGATTTTCCTCGCTGCCCGGGAACACCCGTTTCGATCTCAAGGTGCAGGACTCCGGCTCCCACTACGTTTCCGACCTCACCCTGCAAAACGTCCCCCTTAGCTTCACCTGGGGAGGCCAGGCGCGCATCGCCAAGGCCGTCCAACTCAGCACCGTGAAACGTCGCAGCGGCTACCTCGACATCGTTCTGAAATACTACGAAAACGAGATCCTCGAAGACTCCGCCTCATCCTTCAAGCCGCAGGGAGATGAAAAACCCTTCGCGGAAATCGTCCTGCTTACCGATGTCGCCTACTTCGAGTGGCGTCTGCTCGACGGCCGCTCGATGGAGTGGCAGTACGACTGGGAAGTCCAGGGCCGCCTCCCGCTGCAAGTCGAGCTCACCCTCGCCATCGGTGCCAAGGGCGAGGAAATCCGCCAGGTTTTCTGGATCCCGCCGAAGCAGAATCCCGAGATCATCATGCGCCAGATGCTCCAGAGCGGCGCGAACAACAGCTCTGGCGTCTACACGCCCGGCGGCGAAACCCCAGCGGTCACCATCCCCGGCGGCCAGATTCCCGGCGGCGGTCCAGGCCAAGGCGGCGGCCCTGGCGGCGGCGGTCGTGGCCAAGGCGGACCACCCGGTAACCCGGGCCAGCCCAATCCAACTCCTCGCCGATGATCCACACCCCGACCCACTCCCGGAAATCCCGCGGCGCGGCGCTCATGGCGGTGCTCTGGCTGATCGCGATTCTCGCCATGGCCTGCATGGCCACCCTGCGCGTCATTTCCTTCGACATGGAAATCGCATCCGCCAAGGTCCACGGTTCCCGCGCCCGCCAGGTCGCGGAAATGGGCATCGCCATCGGCTCGAACCCCGTCGTCAAGCGCTCCGATCCCATCCTCCGTCACATGGACGACGCGCTCGGCGAGGGCTACGAAGTCAAAGTCATTTCCGAAGGCGGCCGCTTTAACATCAATTCCGTCATCCTTCAGGACGATAAGGAGCTGCTCAAATCCATGTTCGTCGACTGGGGGCTGGAACTCGCCGACGCCCAGGAAATCGCCGACGCCCTCGCGGACTGGGTGGATGCCGATGACGACGAACAACTCAACGGCGCCGAGAAAAAATACTATGAGCAGGAAGGCCGCATCAACCAGCCCTTCAATCGCCCGTTCTACGATCTCAGCGAAGTCAGCCTCGTCCGTGGCATGGACCTCGTCGAGGCCGTCCGCCCGGATTGGCGCGACTGGTTCACCATCTGGAGCAGCGGCGCACTCGATCTGAACGAAGCGCCCGCCGAGCTGATCGCCGCCGCTGCCGAGATTTCCATCGAGGAGGCCGACATCGTCCCTGAGACCGTCCGCGGGATCGACGGCCTGCGCGACACCATCGATGACGTTCCCTTTCAAAATGCCGCCGCCGCGCTTGATCTTTTGGGAATAGATGCGGAAGGTCGCCCCGATATTGTGAAACGATTTACCGTCAATGATGCGACCACCCGCATCGAAAGCATCGGCCATGCCGAAGGTGCTACGCGCAAGATCACCGCCATTGTCCGCAACCGCACCGGGAAACCGGCCCTACTCGAACGCACCGAAGAAATCATCCCGTGAGCAAATCCACCGAAAACGTTCTTCTCGTCCCCGGCGAATCCGGCTGGGAAATCTGGACTGGCCAGACCTCCACTGAGTTCACCCTCCATTCCGCCACCGCCATCGAGCGCGCCGCCGACTTGACCGGCATCCCCGGCGGCGACCTGCTGCTGCTTTTTCCCGTCAAGGCCGTCACTGCCGTGCCTATGCGCGTCTCCAGTGATGACGACGCCCTTTTCCCGGATCTCGCCGCCCTTCACGCCGAGCGTCTCGGACTCCGCCCCGACCCCATGGCCGGGCAGCTCACCGATGTTTTTGTCATCGCCCGCGAGGCGGAAAACACCGCCTTGGTCTCCATCCTGCTGCGCGCTCCCGGCGATGGAGACATGCCGCCACGCGGCCCCAAGGGCTTTGACATTTCCGCGCGCGCCTACCCGCTTGCCGGAGACGCGCTCGCCGTCTGGAAGGAATTCGGGCGCTGGGTGTTCTCGCTCTTCCATCAGGGAAATCTCGTTTACTGCCAGGCCACCTCGGTCACCGCCGCCAGCCCGGATGCGGATCTCGCCCGGGAAATCCGCCTCGCGCTCATCCAGCTTTCCATGCAGGGCCTGGAAATTTCGCCCGCCCGCATCCACCTGTGGAGCGGTTCCGACAGCATCGACCCCGCCGCCCTTTCCGCCGCGTTCCGGGCTCCGGTCGAGGTTTCCCCGCGCCCGGCACCCATCCTGCCGGATCCTCTCAGCAAGCTGCTTCCCGCCGACGTCCGCGCCGCCCGCCGCGAGGCGAACCGCCGCAAAAACATCATTCTCGGAGTCGCCGCCGTCGCGCTCATCTACCTCGGCATCATCGGCTGGTTCAGTTACGGCCTGTGGAAGGACAACGCGGCAACCAAAAAACTCATCCTCGAAGCCAAGGCCGCCGCTCCCGAAGGCGAAGCCTACGCCACCCACATCTCCAAGTGGGATGAACTCGCCAATGTCATCGATCTCGCGAATTCCCCGGTCGATATCCTCAAGCGCGTCGCCGACTGCATCCCGCCGAACAGCGGTCTCCGCCTCAAGACCGCCGACATCAGCGCCTCCGAGGTCAAGCTCATCGGTGAAGCACCCCAGTTCCAAGCCGTCCAGACCTTCAGCCTCAATCTCGCCAAAAACACCGACCTCCGGAAATTCGAGTGGCAGACCCCCGAGCCCAACCAATCCACCCGCGGTTGGGACTTCCAATACGCCGGCCAAGTCCCCGTCGCGCCCTGATTTTTTCATTCACCGACAAAATCTTCCCTATTCGGCTTTAAACGGTTAACAGTCCTGCCCCGGTCACTCATCTTCTTCTCTCTTCTTCTCATCCATGTCAGCCCGCGAAAAAAAGCTCATCGTCTTCTTTGCCCTCGCGGGGTTCGCGATCCTCAACATTCTCGTCTTCAAGTTCGCCCAAGCGAAGCGTCAGGAAGTCAACATCCAGCGCAATCAGGCCGAAGAGCAACTCGCCACCGCCGAGAAATTCCGCGACAGCAGCGAGCAGGTCACCGACCAGATGGACTGGCTCGCCGAACACGAGCCGGAGCCGATGGCCAACCAGGACGTCCAGACCACCCTCCAGCAACTCACCGAGCGCGAGGCCAAGGCCGCCGGCCTCACCATCAAATCCCAAAAACCGCTGCCCTCCGACGTCGCCGGCACCCACTACCACCGCGCGAAAATCCAGATCACCGTCACCGGCACCGAAGAAGCGCTCTACCGCTGGTTCGACAAGCTCAACATGCCCGACCAGCTCCGCATCGCCTCGCAGATCCGGATGCTGCCTAACAATCCTGACGACACCAAGATCGACTGCACCGCCACCATCGAGCAGTGGTTCGTCCCACCCGCCCTCTAGCCCGCCGCCATGAAATCCCCCGTTTCAACCGCCGTTTTTCTCCTCTTCGCCCTCGTCGGCGTGGCCGCGGCGGACTTGCCGAAAAAGGCGCCCATCAGCCGCTACACCAGCCTGTGGACCAATTCCCCCTTCACCTCCAAACCCCCGCCCGTCGATCCGGGTGAAGTGGCCAATCCACTCGATGACTACGCTCTCATCGGTGTCTCACCCATCGGTGGTAGCGGCTACCGCGTCACCCTCATCAACAAGAAAAAGCCCGAGGAACGCATCACCGTGGACTCCGACAAGCCGCCGACGGAAGGCTTCAAAGTGCTCGAAGTCATCCGCAAGTCCGGCGACCCGCTCGGCACCACCGTCCGCATGAACTC
>JBEDKU010000116.1:0-3203 GCA_041172045.1 Verrucomicrobiota bacterium
GTTCCCAGCGTTCTGCGGGACAAACGACCACGATTTCCGCGATGGAATCCGCAGTGAGAAATGCGTCGAGCGTCCGCCGCAAGACCGGGACTCCGGCCAGCGGCGAGGCGAGTTTGTCGAAGCCCATCCGCCGGCTCGAACCCGCCGCCACGAGGATCGCGGCACAAGTGCGGGTGAGGGAGGTGGCTACCATGCGCGGAGTTTTAACAGCCTGTCTCACGTCGCGGAAAGAGCCAATTTGGCCGTCTCGAAATTGCTTGATCGGCGGTCATCCGCCCATGCCGGGATTTCCGCTTCTCAATCCTCCGGCGACTTGGCGGCTTTGGCTTTCGAGTTCGACTTCAGCCCTTCGAAGACGGGTGGCACCAGTTGGCTATCCCACCGGGCGCGCAGGTTCTCCAGGGCTCCGAGTTTTTCGGAAGTGGTAGCGGCGATGTTGGTCTTTTCGCCGATGTCCTGCTTGAGGTTGTAGAGCTCGGGGGTGGCGTCCTTCTTTTCGATGACGAGCTTGAATTCCTGGTTGCGGACCACGTAGGCACCCTTGTCGAACATGCGCAGATAGAGGGCTTCGTGGGGCGCTCCCGGAGTTTCACCGGTGAGGTAGGGCAGCAGGTTCACTCCGTCGAGCGGGCGGTCCGGGTTCGGCACGGCCTTGGCTTGCGCGGCGATGGTCGCGAAGATGTCGAGCGAGATCACCGGGTTTTGATAGACGAGGCCCTTGGGGATCTTGCCGGGCCATTGTACGGCGAAGGGCACGCGGATGCCGCCTTCCCACGGGGTGGATTTTCCGCCACGGAGCGGTCTATTGTCGGAGGCGTTGTCGCCGGGTCCGCCGTTGTCCGAGAGGAAGACGACCAGCGTGTTTTCCTCAAGACCGAGCTCGCGCAGTTTCGTCAGAACCTGGCCGACGCCGTCGTCCACGGCGCTGACCATGGCGGCGTAGGTGCGGCGCTTCTCGTTTTTGATGTTTGGAAATCTAGCAAGAGACTTTTCGCTGGCCTGCAGCGGCGAGTGCGGCGCGTTGTAGGCGAGATAGAGGAAGAACGGCCCGGCCTTATGCCTTTCGATGAAGCGCGCCGCCTCGTCCGAGAATTCATCGGTCAGGTATTTGGTGGTTTTGACCGGCGTCTGGTCGCGCAGGATCCACAGCTTGTAGCTGTCGCCCTCGTTCCTGGCCTCGTTGGTGTTTTGGAGCGTTAGTTCTTCGGGGAAATAGCGGTGCCCTCCACCGAGGTGGCCGAAAAACTCGTTGAAGCCGCGCTTGAGCGGATGCAGATCCGGGTGGCAGCCGAGATGCCACTTGCCGATGATGCCGGATTGATAGCCCGCCTTGCCGAGGGTGTCCGCGAGGGTGGTTTCAGACAGCGGCAGCCCGGTTTCGCGGCTGTTGGGTTTCCAGAGCGGATTGCGCTCATGGCCGAAGCGCTGCTGGTAACGCCCGGTTAGGAAGCCGGCCCGGCTGGGTGAGCAGACTGAGTATGACACGTAACCCTCGGTGAACCTGACGCCGTTGTTCGCGATCGAGTCGATGTGGGGCGTGGGGATGTCCTTGCATCCGTTGAAGCCGACATCGGCGTATCCCTGATCGTCGGTCATGATGACGATGAGATTGGGAGGACGCTGCGGGGACGCGCCCTGAGCGGGCGACAGGAAGCTGACGACAGCGGTGAAAAGGCCGGTGATGAGGATGGATTTCATGGGTTTGAGGAGTCTGCCGCTGGAGGTGCTTTCCGCGTTGGAGCCGGTGCGTCCTGGAGGGCGGGAATCATACAGCTGCAGCCCGGGGGAGCTGTCAAAAAGCCATTGTGGCATTGAATGAATCAATCCCTGTTGCCATCACCACTCCGTAAAAAATCCCGACAGCGGACGAGCCACTGGCGGGATTGAAAATCAAATCTTTCGATCAGCCGATCAGAAGTTCTGCTGCCTGGAGTGGCTGTAGTAGGTTTCGAACCCGAGTTCCGGTGGGAACTCGGAAAGGCCGTCGTGCACGTTCATCTCGATGCGGTTGTCTTCTCCGCAACGCTCGTAAGGTGGTTTGAAAGTGCCGCGATATGTCGGGCAGGTGAAGGTGAAGAGCTCGTAGAAACCGTAACCGAGGCGGCGCAGCGCGCGGTTGGTGCCGTCAACGGTGCCGTATGGCGAGGACTTGCGACCGTATTGTTCATTCTTGCGGACGATCTGTTCCGGGATCTCCATGAAACCGTACATGATGTTGCTGAGGGCACGTCCGAGCTTGCGCGAGGAGGTGTAGGTGGAGCCCGGGGGCGCTTGGATGTCGGCGACGACGACGCTGCTCAGGGCTGCGAAGGAGGTAGCAATAACGAGGAGTTTTTTCATGCTGCGGGGAAGTTAATTGTTCTGAATCGGGGTTGGCAACGGATTTTTCGGAATTCGTGGAATTTTTAGAGTTCGAAGCTGAGCACGCGGATGATGCCGGGTGTGGCGCGGAGTGCGGCGAGCAGTTCCGCCGGGGGTTCGGTGTCCACCTCGATGACGGTGACGGCGCGTTTGCGGTCGCTGGTGCGGCTCAGCGCCATGTTGGCGATGTTGACGGAAGCGCCGCCGAGGGAGGTGCCGATGGTGCCGACGATGCCGGGGCGGTCGTCGTTTTCCACGAACAGGAAGCGGCCGGTCGGGTTGGTCTCCACGTAGTGACCGGCGATGTGGACGATGCGCGCGGACTTGCCGAAGAAGGTGCCGGCGACGGTGCAAACCTCGCCGCCCTTGACGGCGGAGACCTCGATGAGTTCGGTGCAGTTGGTGGCGAGCGCGACGGTGGATTCGGTGACGCTGAGGCCGTGGGCCTTGGCGATGGCGGGGGCGTTCACCAGGTTCACCTGGGCCTCGTGATGGGCGGCGGCGAGATAGCCGGTGAGCACCTTGCGGGTGATCAACTCGGTGTCGAGCTCGGAGACGGCGCCGAGGTAGGAGACGCGGATGCCGTCGCACTGGGCGGGGGCGATTTTCGAAAGCAGCTTGCCGAGCGCGTCGGCGAGGTCGAGGTAGGGGCCGACGCTCTCCAGCGTGCGGCTGTCGAGGTTGGGCATGTTGACGGCGTTGACGATTTCCCCGGTGGTGAGGAAATTTTTGACCTGGTGGGCGACTTCGATGCCGACGTTTTCCTGGGCCTCGGCGGTGGAGGCTCCGAGGTGCGGGGTGAAGATGGATTTTTTCACCGAGAACAGCGGGAAGTCGGCGGG
>JBEDKU010000117.1:0-5553 GCA_041172045.1 Verrucomicrobiota bacterium
CCAAGGCAGCGGCTGCCGAGCCCACCGCCGTGCCGGTGGGTTTCACTCACGCCACACCTTCACCTGGTAGAACCGCTTGGGTTCACTCGGTGCCATGGGGATCTCGATGAGGAGAACTCCTCCGTTGCCCATGAACACGGCACTGGCGTTCGACCAGGATGGACTGGTGAGGTCGGTGGAGCTGACTGCTTGATAGAACTTGCCGATTCCCGACTGGGGAAAAGTGAGGGTGAACTTCCTGCCGCCGGCTCCGTCACTGCCCATCACCGGCGCGGCCATGGTGCTGTCGGCGGCGGTGAGCGGCGCGGAGGGCACGGAGCTGACCTGGGAGGAGAGGCTGCTTGCCACGTCGCCGCTGTAGAACGCGCGGACGACATAGTAGTAGCGGGTGCCTGCCGACAACCCGGTGTCGCTGTAGCTGGGGGTGGTGAGCGTGCCGCCGATCTCGGTGTAGGGGCCGCCAGGGGTGGTCGAGCGTTGGAGCGTGTAACCGGTGGCGCCCGCGGCAGCGGTCCAGTTCAGGTTGATTTGCGTCGTGCTAACCGGTTCTGAGGTCAGGGCGTTGGGAACGGGTGGGAGGAGCAGGGAGATCCAATTCAGGTTGAAAAGCGGGCTGCCCAGGGAGCTGCCGTTTTCAACAAACCCGAGGAAGACGGGGAACGAGCCGTTGGATGGCGCGAGCGCGGCCTCGAGGGTTTCCCAGGACTGCGCGCCCCCCGTCACGGGCACCGCGATGGAGCCGAGGACGGCACCGCCGATGCTGCCCTGCCGGACTTCGATCCGGCTATCGGGCGTGCCGGCGGCGCGTGCCACACGGAAACGGATCGTCGAACCTGTTCCCGGCGCGAGATTGTCGAAACGGAGCGAGTCGTTGTGGGAGACATTGGTCACGTTTTGGCCGCCACCGGCGTCGCTACAGGCTTGGGTGGCGATACCGGATTGGGCGTTGAAACTTTCCGCCTCGATCTGGGTGTAGGGCTGGCCGACGGGGTTCAACAGGATTTCGTAACCGTAGAGGGAGTTGCCCGCCACGGTGGACCAGACCGAGGTATTGGCCGTGGCGGGAACGTGCTCACTGAGACCTTCCAAGTCCAAAGTGGGATTCCATCGCGTGCGTTTGACGGTGGTCTCGGCGAGGGTGCGGCCGGTCGGCGTGATCCGGATGGGCACACTGCCCACATTGTTGTTGAGGACCCAGACGGTCATCAGATTCCCGCGAATCAGGGCCGCCGTGGAGGTGAGTTGGGCGGGTTGATTGATATCCATTGCGTGGCCGTAGTTGGAAGTGGTGGTCAGTTTGCGGAAGATGTGAAACTTCACATTGCGCGTCACGCTGGTGCCGGTGTTGAGGATGTAGCAGTGCTGCTGGGCCGTGGTGCCGATCGCGAGCCACCCGTTGATACCCGAGAAGCCGGCACGAATGGTTTCGAACATGTAGGATGTCGTGGGGATTTCATCGGTGGGGCCGTTGCCCATCCAGCCGTGCAGTTCGCTGCTCCAGATCTCCTTGCCCGGCAGGACGGTCGCCGCCGCGTTGGCGAAAGCCTGGGCGGTGCCCGTCTTGTCGGTGTTGTGAGATGCGGCGATGTCGATGGCGGCTTTCTTGGCGGCGGTATCCGCGCCGTTCAGCCAGGTGACGCCCTGCGCATAGCTCCAGGTCGATGGCGCGATGATGAGCGGCATTTCGGCCGCATCCAGATTGGCCACCATGTAGGCCTTGATGTCGCGGATGTGGGTGGCGGTGATGAAATTCCACTCGTTGGTCATGTCCATGAAGTCGATTTTGAAGCCATAGGTCTTCATCAACTTGACATAGCGAACGAGGTATTCGGCGCATTTTTGCCATTTGAAACTGAAGGAACTCCCGTTGCCCGGATCTCCGGTGATCCAATAGGGATAAGGCTGCCACGCGGCAGTGGTGTAGCCGGTGGATTCGTCGAGCGGTCGTGGGCTGGCGAAAAACTTGATGTCCGGCTTGGCTGCTTTCATCGCCGTCATCATCGGAATGATCCGGTCGGTGTAGGCGGCGAGATTGTAGGTGCCTTCCGTGAGTTCGTATTCACAGTTCATGGCCACGCGGACGTAATCCACATCGCAATCGACCATGGACCAACGGGCGACGGTGTCCATGTTGGCGGTCGGTCCATACCAGAACCACAGCCGTTCGTAATCCAGGCCATAGCGCATCTTTTGTTTCCTGGTGTTGCCGACCGTGAGTGCAAGGGCGCCGGGGGTTCCGGCAGCGGTGACTTTCAAGAGGCCGTTGGGGCCGGTATTGTCGATGCTGAAGGACCAAATTGCGGTGTCCACGCCGGGGGCGAACGCCAGGCCGTTGTTGATGATGTCCCCGTTCTCGACCTCCATCACGGTCCAAGTGCCACCGCCGGAGCCGGTCAGATGGTAACCGACGTCGAGCAACGAGCCGCTGGCAAAAGTGGCGGAGGTTCCGGTGCTCGCCGTGGCGCTGTCGTCGATGAAGATCCGGCTCACCCCGCCGTAGTCGATGCCCACCTTGAGCGTGGAACCGGCGTTTTGTTCCCACCTGCTGTCGGTGTCCCCGGTGCTGCTGCCGATGCCGATCTGGCTGATGGATGAACCCAGTACGGAAAATTTGCCGGTGCCGCTGCGGGCCGCATCTCCAAGTTTCACGCCGCTGCGGGTGAAAAACGCACCGCCACGGATCTCGAAGGTGCCAGTGCCCGCGTTGACCGCCGAGGTGTTACCGCCGAGATAGAGCGAGAAACCGGAGAGGCTCCGGGAAATCCTCAGGCTGCCACCGCTCATGGTGTAAAGACCGGTGGTGGCGGCCGTCCGACCGATTTCCAATTCATTGAAGTTCGCCACCGTTCCGGTGTGGTTGAGGGTGCCATCGACATGGCTCCCAGTCGTGGTGCTGTTCGCGCCATTGAAGGTGCCACCCGAGAAGTTGAGCGTTCCGCCCAGCAGGCGAAGGGCGTTGAGGCTGGGGCTGGTCCCGGTGCTGAAGATGGACGTGCCAGAATTGATGGTGGCAATGTCACCGGCAACAGGTGCGAGGTCGCCGCTCCAGTTCAGCGGATTCTCCCAAGCACTGTTAGCCGAGCCGTCCCACGTCACCGTCGCGGCATGGGCAGAGAAGCAAGCCAGGCAAGCGGCGAGCACCGCCGCGCCTTTCCGGACGACGGAGCGACTTACTGGAGGAAGAGATGAGTTGTTCATGAGGGTTAGGAGACGTTGGGAGGATGGATCATGCCTGAAGCCGGGCGGATGGCGTTACCTTTTGTTCCGGGAGCCGGCGTGACAAATGCATGCTCGGTGCTGACGAGGCAGCCCCGGTCATCGATGAGGTTGAGAAAATAGACGGTCGCGTCGGCGAGGTGCCGGACGGTGGTCGACGAGGTGGTCATGGGCGGGTCGGTGAGGACAAGATCTCGGCGCCGTCGCGAAGGACGATGATGCCGGCGGGAGCGGAGAAATCGAGTGTGTCGTTCTGGCCGGGCCACTGGAGGTTGGCGCTGGTGGCCGCAGCGTCCCAGGTGATTTTCGGGAGGGCTTCGCCGATTTTGAAAGGGATGAGGGCGATGCGGGAGCGGAGGACGGTGTCGCGGCGGCTGACGTAGAGGCGGGTGCGGGTGAGAAGGTGACCACCTCGGGGGTGGTTTCGGGCGTGATTTTCCAGGTGGCGGCGTCGGGGATGGTCCACTGGAACTGGGTGGGGCCGACCCAGCCGTGGTCTAGGCGTTGGTGATGTCGGCGGTGGCGAAGGCAGCGGCGGGCGTCACGGCGGAACCGAGGAATTTGACGCGCGGCGGGTAGGCGGCGTCGGCGAGGCCGCAGCTGTCGATGCGGAGATTGGAGTGGTCGTGGGAGTAGCCGGATTTCGCGCCGGCCTCGACGCCCCATATCCCGCAGTGTGCGGCGAGGTAGAAGTGGCCGGCGTCGTGTTGCTGGTGGCTGATGGTAAAGAGGTTGGAGCGCGCCTCGAACATCAGGAAACGCGTGTCGGCGTTGGAGCCCGATCGTCTGGTGAAGAGACCGTGGACCGGGTCGGCGAAGTCGAGCGGCAAGTCGAGGGACGCGCGGGCTTCGGCGAAGTCGTCCGCGCCGCGCCAATCGGCGCTGTCGTAGGGCGTGGGGCCCATGATGTGGGCGGGTGTGAGCGGGGTGAGTTTGCGCCAGTTGATCTTGGTTAGGGGTTTGCCGGCGGGTTTGCGGACGGTCGCCTCGAGAGAGCGTTGGTGATGCGCGGGATCAAAAGCGGCGAAGTCGGGGCGATCCTGGCGCATGAGGAGGTTTTCGGCGGCGGCGATTTTTCCACCGGGAAAAAAGCCGGTGAAGAAGTGGCCGCAGGGGAAATTGGCGTTGCCCCAGGTGCCGTTGCTGACGAGGTATTCGCCGGAGGGGACGATGATCTGCGCCTGGGCGAGCGGGAGATGGTGGAGGTGAGGGTGGCCAAGCTGGTTCTCGTCGCGACGGGCGGTGGCGATGGCGTGGCGGAGGACATCGCGCGGCTCCTCGTTCATCCCCGGCGCGGCGAGGTCGTAGCAGAAGGCGAGGTTGTTGCCGCCCGCGATGCCGAAAATGGCGCGCCAATCATCCTTGGGGGCGAGCTGCTGCCGATCCTGATCCTCGGCGAAGGCGGCGATGAAAGGATTGCGCAGCCGGTAGTAATTGGCGATCGCAGCGGCGGTGGCGCGGCCGCGGGTGGCGTCGTTGTCGAGCAAGGCTTGGAAGGCGGAGGCCGCGAGCACGTTGGGCAGGTAGGCGGTGTGGACGGTATCGGGCAGGCTCCGGGTGTAGCCATTGAACCAGTGGCGGGGCGGGCTGGAGAAGATGAGCGACTCGATTTGTTTGGGCGGCTCGGGAGTCAGGAAGGTGAGGTCGGCCGTGTCGCCAGCGACGAGTTTGGCGTAGATTTTCCCCTCGTCGGAGCCGGGGTGGTAGAGGGTCTGATCGAGGAGGAAGCGGGTTTCGAGCAGGGCCTTCTGGCCGGCCTTGTTTTCCTCGAGACGACGCTTCAGCAGAGGGATGTCTTCCGGGCTGAAAAGGATGCGCGGATGCACGCCGGGCGCGGGAACGGGAGCGCCGAGCAGGGCGGCGTCGAAACCGCTGAGGTCGTAAGCCGAGGCGGGGATCGCCTGGCGCAGGGCCTCCGGGTCCGCGAGCGTGGCGGGCGTGGCGGCACCGGATGACGTGGGATGCGCCGCCGATGCAGCGACCAGGAGTAATCTGAACAAGCGGGTCATTGGCGTCTGGATGATGGTTGTTTTCAGCGTTCGCTCACAAAAAGGATTTCTCCTGCGGGCAGTGCGAAGGCCGTAGGCGCGCGGACAGCGGCGACCGATTCGACCGCGCCGGCTTCTTTCAACCACGCGGCCCGGAATTTCTCTCCGCTGCGGTGCAGGATCTGCGAGGGATCCAAGCTCAAGGTCACGGGCTGATCGGTGGGATTGAAGGCCACCCCATAGCTGCCGCTGCAGTCTTTGACGGTGAAGCCTAACACGCCGGAGACATCGGGCACGCGGCTGACCTTGGCCGGAGCCGAGGAGGAGGGGCGCAATTCCACCAGATAAA
>JBEDKU010000118.1:0-6334 GCA_041172045.1 Verrucomicrobiota bacterium
AGCCTCACCTCTCACAATCTGCGCGGTTTCTCTTTCAGTATTTCAGCATTTCGGCTTTTACCTTCCCGCCCCTTCATGCTTGCCTCCCGCCCTCATGAAAATCGTCGTCGCCTACTCCGGAGGTCTTGATACCTCGGTCCTCCTCCTCTGGCTCAAAGCCAAATACAACGCCGAAATCGTCGCCTACTGCGCGGATGTCGGCCAAGGCGACGAACTCGACGGCCTCGAAGCCAAGGCGCTCAGCACCGGAGCCTCCAAGTGCTTCATCGGCGACCTCAAGGAAGACTTCGCCGCCAACTACATTTTCCCGATGATCCAGGCCGGCGCCATCTATGAAGGCCGCTACCTGCTCGGTACCTCCATCGCCCGCCCTTGCATCACCAAGGCCATGATGGACGTCGCCCTCGCCGAGGGCGCCGATGCCATCGCCCACGGAGCCACCGGCAAGGGCAACGACCAGGTCCGTTTCGAGCTCTCCGCCGCCGCCCTCGCGCCCAACGTCAAGTGCATCGCCCCGTGGCGCGACGCCGAGTTCCGCAAGGAATTCCCCGGCCGTGCCGAAATGATCGCCTACGCCGAGGCCAACAACATCCCGATCAAGGCCTCCATGAAAAAGCCCTACTCGATGGACCGCAACCTCCTCCACATCTCCTTCGAAGCCGGAGCCATGGAAGACCCCTGGTATGACGCCACCACCCCGGCGGATACCGACATGTATGTCCTCTCCGTTTCCCCGGAAGACGCCCCCGACCAAGCCGAATACATCGAGATCCTGTTTGAAAAAGGCAACGCCATCGGCCTCAAACACATCGACCTCTGCTCCCTGCTCGGCGAGTTGGGCGACGTGAAATCCACCGGCCAGCAGGACGGCTACTCGCTCTTCACGCCTTACGGTATCATGCGCGTGCTCAACCTGCTCGGCGGCCGCAACGGCATCGGCCGCGTCGACATCGTGGAAAACCGCTTCGTCGGCATGAAATCCCGCGGCATCTACGAAACCCCCGGCGGCACCATCCTGCTCGCCGCCCACCGCGATTTGGAAACCCTCGTCGTCGACCGTGAGTCCATGCATATCCGCGACAGCCTCATCCCGAAATACGCACAGCTCGTCTATAACGGTTTCTGGTTCGCCCCCGAGCGTGTCGCCATCCAGGCCCTTGTCACCGAGACCCAGAAAACCGTCACCGGCGAAGTCCGCATGAAGCTCTACAAGGGCAACGTCATGCAAGCCGGCCGCCGCTCGCCCTTCAGCATGTATTCCGAAGCCGTCGCCACCATGGAAGGCGGCCAGGAGGAAGCCTACAATCAGGACGACGCCACCGGCTTCATTGCCCTCAACGCCCTCCGCCTCAAAGCCACCGCCCGCCAGGGCCAATAAGGAGTCGGGACATTCCTGTCCCGACAACTCTTCAATCAAAAAGCCGCGCCCGGTCATCCGGGGGCGGCTTTTTTAAATCCAATTCACCCGTCCCCCGATCGTATGCTTTTTCATTTCATTTTCCAATGCAGAAGCTGCTGAAAATCACGCCTAGCAGGTCCTCTGTGTCGACCTTGCCGGGGATTTCTCCCAGCGCGTCGAGGGCCTCCCGCAGATCGATGGCGGCGAGTTCGGGATCGGAGGCGTCGTCCAGCAGTTCCAAGGCCGCCAGCAGCGCGGTGCGGGCGAGTTGCAGGCTAGTCTGGTGGCGGGCGTTGATGGCGACGGCGTGCTCGCCCCAGTCCGCGTCGCTGAAATGAAGTGAATCGCGGATGGCGTTAGAGAGCGCGTCGAACCCCTCGCCAGTGGTGCAGGAGAGTCGCACGGCATCGACTCCGCTCCATGACGGATGCTCGCCGAGATCGGATTTATTGAGCACTTGCAGGCGCTTGGCCAGGGTCGCGGGGAGCACCGCATCGACGGGGCGCGGTAGGCTGGCGTCGGCGATTTCCAATAGCAGGTCGGCGGCTTCGATCTGGCGGACGGTGCGCTGGATGCCTTCCGCCTCGATCCGGTCGGAGGCTTCCCGCACGCCGGCGGTGTCCACCAGTCGCAGCGGGATGCCGTGTAAATTGACGGTTTCCTCGATCGTGTCGCGGGTGGTGCCGGCGATGTCGCTGACGATGGCCCGCTCAAAACCTAGCAGGCGGTTGAGTAGGCTGGATTTGCCCACGTTAGGCTCGCCGAAAATCACGGTGCGCACGCCTTCGCGCAGCACCCGTCCCTGATCGGCGGTGGCGAGCAGGGAATCGACCACGCCAAGGACCGAGCCCACCCGACCGCGCAGCAGGACGCCGGTCTGCGGGTCGATGTCCTCCTCTGGGAAGTCGATCCATGCTTCGAGGTGGGCGAGGGTTTCCAAGAGCTGGTCGCGGGCCTCGGTGGTGCGTTTGCCGAGGGTGCCCTCGAGTTGGCTGCGGGCGGCTCGCAACGAAAGGCGGGTTTGCGCGGAAATCAGATCCATCACGCCCTCGGCCTGGGTGAGGTCGAGCTTGCCATTGAGAAACGCCCGTTGGGTGAACTCGCCCGGCCCGGCGGAAATGGCACCGCAGGCGAGGAAGCGGGCCAGCACCTCGCGGGTGACCAGGATGCCGCCGTGGCCGGTGAATTCCACGCAATCCTCGCCGGTGTAGCTGTGCGGCGCGCGGAAAACGGTGAGCAGTCCGTCGTCGAGGATCTCGCCGTTGGCTTCCTTGATGCGGCAGTAGCGGACGGTGCGCGGCAGTAGCGTGGAGGCCATGCCGCCGGTAGCTTGGTCGGCGACTTGGATCGCCAGCGGCCCGGAGATCCGAAGCAAGGATACCGCTCCAACGCCGGCCGGACTGGCGATTGCCGCAATCGTCGCGCGCGATGGATCTGAAGAGGCGTCCATCCGGCAGGTCACTTCGTCGAGGCGGTGGCGGGGGTTTCCTGGCCACCGAGTCCGAGGAATTCCCAACAAATGAAGCGGCTGATTTCCAATTCAGGCGCGGCGGCGTCACGGCCCCATTTCAATTCCACCGTGGCGGTGCGGGTGATGGGCCGGTTTTCCTTGGTGCCGCGCCAGTTGATGAGGGAGAGCGCGCGGCCGGTCTCGGAATCGACCTTCACGTTGACCCGGGCGGTGTCGCCGGTGTTCGCGGGGTCGGCCATCCGGTAGGTGCGGGTGCCGGCGACGGCTTTGCCCTTTTCCGGTACGTCCTCGACGATGAACACGCGGAAAACTCCGGACTGACCGACTTCCGGCAGTTCCGCGAAGCTCTGGAGCGTGCGGTATTTGGTCTGTGCGAAGATCTCCCAGTCGAGCTTGAGTCCGTCCGGTGTGCGCTTGAAAAACGCATGCACCCGCAGCGGTTCCATGGCGAAGTTCCCGACGCGGGCCAGCGTGCTGAGCAGTAGGTCCGCCTCGTCCACTCCGTATTGGACCTCCAGGCTGGCGAGCGGGCGGAAGAACTCCTTCATGTCGAATTGCGGCGGCTGGTCGTAAATCATCATGAACAGCCCGCGTTTCCTGTCTTCTTCGGAGAGTTCGTAGATGGAAAACGCCTCCGCCGGGGTGTCGGAATCAAGAATCACGCCGCCGCCGTAGAATTCCTCGATCTTCGGAGCGAGTTGTTCGCCTTTGAGGATGAACGGGATTTTCCCCGGGGTGTCAGTGGCGGCCATGTAGCCGCGCAGCAGTTGGTAGGCGTCCTTCTGCCAGCCGATGCGGATGTAGTTCGCCTCGTTGACCGCAGGGTCACCGGCGGTGACCTTCACGGTGGGTGGCTCGACGGGTTTGCGCAGTTCCTTCGATGCGAAATAGGCGACACCGGCGCCGACGAGGCCCAGAAGCAGGAGAACCAGCAGCGCCGGGATCAGCCCGCTGCGCTTGGACTTGTCTACCTTGGCGGGTTTCTCCTTTTTGGAAACCTTGGGTTCGGGGACCTTGGCCGGCGGTGGGAGTTCGACTTTCGGGGTATCTTTTTTCGCCAGCGGGTGCGGCGTCGCCGGGATTTCCGGCGAAGGAGGCGGCGGCTTGATTTCAACGACCGCCGGGGGCGGCGGCGTGGCGACCGGCGGAGGCGGAATCTGAAAGGCCGCCACCGGAGCGACCGGTGGTTCGTAGTCCGGCGAGGTGATGACTCCGCCACAATGTGGGCACGGCCCCGTGGTGGGGGGCAGATCCAATGGGATCAGGATCTTTCCGTCGCAGTGAGCGCAGCGGAATTCCCTTTGATTGGCAGGAATCATGGTGACGGACATTTCGATTGTTCGAACAGGCAAGAAGCTAGGAACTCAGAACCGTTCTGTCAAATTGCGGGTCGGTCAACTTCACAGCGCCGCGGTCGCCGCGAGCACGGAATCCAGAACCTCCAGGCAGCGGTGGTTTTGCGGTTCCGTGCCGATGGAAATGCGGATCCAGTCGGGCAGCTTGTAGCTGCTCATCGCGCGGACGATGACGCCCTGCTTGAGCATGTCGCGGAACACCCGGTCGCCCTCGCCGGTCTTCACCAGCAGGAAATTCGCGTAGCTTGGAACGTATTCCAGTCCACGCGCGGCAAGTTCCTTTTCATAAAAAACCATCCCCGTGCGGTTCACGGCGCGGGTTTTGGCGATGTGGTCGGCATCGGCCAATGCGGCGAGGGCGCCGGCTTGGGCGATGGCGTTCACGTTGAAGGGCTGGCGCGCTTTTTGCAGCAGGCTGGCGACATTCTTGGATGCCAGTCCGTAGCCGACGCGCAGGGCGGCGAGGCCGTGGATTTTGGAAAAGGTCCGCAACACGCAGACATTGCGACCCTCGCGGACATACCGGAGCGTGTCCGGCGGAGCATCGGGGAACTCATAATAGGCTTCATCGAAAACGACGATCACGTGGTCCGGGACCTTGGCCATGAAGCGGTCGATCGCGGCCTGGTCCACCATGGTGCCGGTGGGGTTGTTCGGATTGGCGATGAAAACGAGCCGCGTCTTGTCGGTGATGGCGGCCGCCATCGCGTCGAGATCGTGGATGAACCCCGGATCCGGCACTTCGACATATTTCGCGCCGAAGAGCGTGGCCATCAGTTTGTAAACGACGAAGGCGTGTTCCGCAGCGATGAGTTCCGCGTCGCCGTTCAGGAAGGTGTGGCAGAGAAGCTCGATGATTTCATTGGAGCCGTTGCCGAGCACGACATTGGCGAGGTCCATCCCAAACGATTCGGCGATGGCGGTGCGCAGGCGGTAGCCGCCACCGTCCGGATAGATGTGGGATTCCTCAAGCGCCTCGCGCATGGCGGCTTTCGCCAGCGGGGACGGGCCGAGCGGATTTTCATTTGAGGCGACCTTGACGATTTGCGAGGGATCGAGCCCGATTTCGCGGGCGGTTTCATCAATTGGTTTGCCGGGCTCGTAGGCCACGAGGTCACATACAAATCGGTTGGCGTATTGGTCAATCATCGCGGGGATTTTTAAGTCTGATATCGAGCTTGGTCAAACTTTCGAAAGGAATTCTTCTCAGCGGCTCGCGTTGAGGAGTGCTTGGAAGCGGTTGAGCGCTTCGTCGTAGGTTTCACCGAGCGAGGGGTCAGGTTGGAGCGCCGAACCGGGGGAGGCCTTGCAGAAAACCTCTTGAAGCGTCGGTAGGTCGTGACCATCCGCCGCAGCGGCGATGAGCGCGGCACCCAGGGCGGCGGAGTTCGAGACATCGAGACGCTCGACGGGGGCTTGGAAGATATCGGCCACGAGTTGGGCGATCCCGTTGTTTTTCGAGGCGCCGCCGGTGAGACGGATGCGCTCGGTTTTTACCTCCATCCACTGCGAGTGCAGACGCATGTTCAGGAACTGGCCTTCCAGCAGCGCCCGGACCTGCAGTGCGGGTTCGTCTCCGGATTCGAATGCTTCGCAGCCCTGCAACACCGGTCCGGTGAAATCGTGACGGGGCGTGATTTCCGGGCCGAAGAACGGTAGCATCAGGTTGTCACCCGCCGATGTGAGGGTGGCTGCGAGCGCATCGCGATCAAAGGCCGACCAATCGAGGCCCAGCTTGTCCCGCAACGCTTCGCGGGCGAGGGAGCCGTTGCGGAAGCAGATCAGGGACATGAAGCCGCCGGCTGGATTTCCGAAAACGTGGCCGAAGCCGTTCGGGTCGGTCTTCGGTCCCGGCATGGCGGCGAAGAAAGTGTCGCTGGTGCCGAGCGAGATCACCACGTTTCCCGGAGTGGTCGCGCCCATGCCGACTAGGGACGCCGGATTGTCACCGGTGAAAAGGGCGGTGCGGCAGGTTTCCGGGAGGCCGTATTTGGTTGTGAAATAGGAGCTCACCCGACCTTGGATGGCGGTCGCCGGTGCGGGGGGGAGGAGTTTTGCCTCGAGATTGGGCGCGGCCGCGGCCAGCAATTCCGTATCCCAGTCGAGCTT
>JBEDKU010000119.1:0-5304 GCA_041172045.1 Verrucomicrobiota bacterium
CAACACCGCCGCCCGCAAGGCCGTGCCGAATCCACTCGCCATCGCCATCGTCCCGGACGCCGCCAGCGCCTGGGTGGACGGTAGCCTGCCAACGAAAAAAGCCCTGCAAGCCAAGCGCAAGCGCATGAGCTACCGCAGCTTCGCCGAGTTCATGTCGGAGCGCTACCACTGCGACATCGAGTATCTCACCACGCTCAACGGCAGCACAAAAATCAACAACCTCAAGCCGCGCGACACCCTCATCGTTCCCAACGTGCAGCCGTTCACCATCGAGAGCCTCACCGGCGTCGGCTACAAAGCTGACGAAGCGATGAGCCAGCGCCATGCCGTGGTGGATACGAAAATCAACCAGGTCCGCATCTTCGAAGCCGCCCCGCCGGCCCTCGTCGTCGCCGAGCCCGGCACCACTACCATTTCCACCGCCACCCGCCCGAACCGCGGCCTCATCGCCTCCTTCCCCATCACTCCCGGGAAACCCCAGTTCATCAAATTCGGCACTTGGGAGGTTAGAAATTCCGTCGAGCTCCCCCACTGGCGCTACGACCAGAAACTCATCGATACCGGCAAACGCAGCGCCGACTCCGAGGCCCTCAATATTCCGCCCGGCCCGAACAGCCCGGTCGGCATCTTCTGGTGCGGCTTGAGCAAGCCCGGCATTGGCCTCCACGGCACCTCCGATCCGGAAACCATTGGCCGCGCCCGCAGCTCCGGCTGCATCCGCCTCGCCAACTGGGACGCCGTCCGCCTGCCCACACTCATCCGCCCCGGCACCACGGTTGAAATCCGCTAATTGCGGAGATCTCAGGGGTTGGTCACCTTCAAGCGCATGAAGTATTTGCCGTTCGCGCCGCTGCGGACGGGCTTGGGAAGCAGGTTGATTTTCGCCAGTGCGGGATCTTGGGTGGGGCCGAAAAAGGGGGAGACGAGGAAATTGGGAACGCCGGTCTTATAGGGATCCGCGTTGTCGCCCGTGATGGCGGTGGTGCCATACCAGGTCTGACGCCAGGTTTCGATCGCGGTGACGGTGGATGCGAAAGTCGTCACCGATTCAAACAAACCGGAGCCGCCGCCATTCGCCTGCAAGGCCACGCGGGGAACCCAATTGTCCGCCATGGGATCAAAGCCCATGTCCACGGTGCCATCCGCATTCAACCGGGCGATGTTTTTGCGAGAAACACCGCTCACCGAGTTGAAGTAACCCGCGGGTATCGTTTTCCCATCCGGCTGCACGGCGGTGGCCAGCAGGTAGCTGTCGGTGATGGAGAGATCGAGTGGATCCAGATCTCCGGGAACCGGTGAGCTGACGGTCGCCACCAGCACGGGTGCACCGCTGCTCAGCGAGTTGGTGGTGACCACCGGAGGAAGGGTCACGAACGTGTAGCGTGTATTCGCTGCATTGCTGCCGCCGGGTGTTGTGACGACCACGCTGGCCGCCCCGGCCGTGCCTTTGGGGGTGGTGGCGGTGATCGTGGTGGGATTGACCACGCTGATGCCCGTCGCCACGCCGCCGAGTGAGACCGCGCTGGTGCCGGTGAAGTTCGCACCGGAAATTGTCACGGTGGTGCCGCCACCGGTGCCGCCGGCATTGGGAGAAATGCTGGCGGCCAGCGGGGAATTTCCTCCGACGGAGGTCCAGATGTTTCCGCCTGCGACTCCCGCTGCCAGCCTGCTACCATCTGCTGAGGAAGTGATGCCGGTCCATGTGCGGTTGGTTTGCCCTGCGGTCCAAGTGACCCCTGAATTGCGCGAGGTATGGATCGGTCCATCGCGGACGGTTGCGGAAGACTGGAATAATCAATCGCCAGCGTGGCCCACGCGATGAACAGGACGCGGCTCAAGATACCGCCGGGGTGGGACTTATACTTGGAACAAAAAGGATGGAACCGTGGATTTTGCCGCCGCCAACCTCGCCCCGCGCCTGATGTTGCCAGGAGTAATCTCGGTGCCAGCCTGCCTGCCAGTCGCCCTGTGATGAAGCTTCCCAGCGGCTTTTTAGGCTCGACGCCAGCGCCCGGAGTTTTCACAAAGTTGAGGAAACATAGCCAGGTGATTGTTTACCCCCGTCGATTTCATCTCCCTCCCCGTTTCAAGATGTCCTCCCCTAACTCAATCCTGAACATCGCCAACGGCGCCCTAACAGCTGCCGGCATCGGCCTGCTCGCCGCCCCCCTGACCAGCTTCGCGCAGGCACCTGCGGGGGAAGCCGCCACGATCGCCGCCCTGCGCGAGCAGGTGGCGGCGTTGACCCGCCGCCTCGACGAAGTGGAACGCCGCCAAGCTGCCGAAGCGTCGGTGATGCCGGACAAGCCCCCGGTGCCGTCGGCCGATCCCGAGGTCCAGGCCGAATTGCGGGAAGCCCGGGCCGCCGCCAAAGAGGCCCGGGCCGCGGCGGCCGCGGCGAAGACCGCACAACGAACAATCGAAGCGACTCCAACTGCTCCCGCCGCTCCAGCCGCGACACCGGTGATCGCCCCCGGCACAATCGAAGGCCTGCAGCCGCCCGAAGAGATGGGTTCCGTCCAGAGTGGGGATGACGCCCTGCGTTCCGACCTGCCGGGAATCGCGCTGCGCATTCCGAACACCAACACCGAAGCGCGGATCTATGGCTTCGCCAAGTTGACAAGCTCGCAGGACTTCAACGCCCGCAATCAAACGGACGTCCCGGCCGTGCAGACCATCCCGCTGAATGGCAGCGGAGCCGACCAACAGGGCGGCGATTTCGGCATGTCGGCGCGCTTCAGCCGCATCGGCACCGACACCCGCACACTCACGGACTGGGGCACGCTGGAAACCCGGTTGGAGGGGGATTTCGGCGGCGGGAACAACACCAACGCCACATTCCGACTCCGCCAGGCTTGGGCTGAACTCGGCACCGAGACGTTCAGCATCCTGCTCGGACAAGCCAACAGCCTCTGGAACGAAGGCCTCTTCGAGACCTTGATCGACTCCACCAACTTGAACCAATCCTTTGTCCGTCAGGCGCAGGTCCGGCTGACCGGACGTCTCGCACCCGGCTTGACCGGGCAGTTCTCGATGGAAGCGCCGGACACCACCTACACCTCGGTCTCGAACGTGGTGAATCCTAACAGCGTGATCGACGGTGGCGCCAGCCCGGCCTTCAACACCATGCCCGACTTCCTCGGACGGTTGACCTATCGCAAGGACGGCATGGAAATCGGCGCGCGCGCGTTGCTGCGTGACCTCACGGTCGACACCAACGGAACCGCGGTTACCCCCTCGGGGACGGACGACACGCTCGGCTGGGGAATCGCCGGGCATGTGCGGGTCCCGATGCGCTGGATTTCAAATAGTCTGGGGCCGGATGAATTCACCGCCATGGCCTATCTGGGCGACGGCATCGGACGCTACTTCGCCGGCAACACCTCCGGCCAGGACGCGCTTTCCAATCTCGGCCTGCCGTCGGCCACGAACAGCTTCAGTCTCGACGCGGTCCCAAGCTGGGGCCTGACCGTGGCCTACCGCCGGTTCTGGACACCCACGCTGCGCAGCAATTTCGCCTACTCCTACGCACGGCAGGATTATCCGGGCTACGCGTCCGGTTTTACCCCCGGCTCAGCCTCCGCCACTTCGCTGAACCGCGAGATGGATCAGGTCTTCGTCAACCTGATCTGGAGTCCCTTCGGCTCGATCAACGACGGGGCCTTCAGCAGCGGATGGCTCGACCTCGGCATCGAGTATCTATACTCACACCGCGAACTGCTCGGCGGCGCGACCGCGGCGGGTAGCGGCGATGGTGATGGCGAGGCCAACCGCCTGCTGCTCGGGGGCGTCGCACGGTTCTAGAAAAATCCGCTAGATCAATAGAAGCTCTCCAACCGGATGGCGGCACTGGATGCTGCTTGTTTGCAGAGGTATCCGGGGATGATTTACCAGAACCGCGGGCTGCTGATGCAGGGTTGCCAACGCACTGCCAACGGACGCGGGTCGTTTGACGGCGTGGCGGCGGTGGTCATGGCAACCTCCCCATGCAAGATCAAGGCGCCCCTTCTATCCGGGAACCACGGTCTTGGTCGCTTGGCGATCCCAAGACTGCGTGACCATCGCTTTTGGCAGGTAATTTAGAAATTGCCTGAATCCAAAATCCATTCATTCTTCATCGCTGATTATATTCCATTCCCGCGATTGTGAACCTAGCAATCGGGGTTTCCCCTGACTTCCGACCCTGGCAACTCGTATTGATCCGCACCACACTCCCACCTGGAACTCCGACTCATGAAAACCAACAGACTCCGCCGCCATTGCCTGCCCGCCCTGGCGCTGCTTCTACCAGCGTTTTTCAACACCACGCTGGCCCAACCGGCTCCGCCCGCCGCAGCCGTTGATTCCCTAGCCGATGCCGATCTCGAGCTCTTGGGCAAGGCTGCCAAACGCTTTGTGGAGGCGTTCAACCAGAGAGACGCCGCCGCCATCGCCGCCCTCTTCCTACCCCAAGGGGAAACCGCTAGCAGTAGCGGGGAAACCTACCGCGGGCGCGAAGCGATCCAGGATCACTATGCCGCAGTGTTTGTCGACGAAACGGCACCGCTCGTTTCTCTCGAAGCCCAGTCGGTCCGGCTGGTAGGCTCCGGAGTCGTCGTCGAGGATGGCGTCATCCACCTCACCACATCGGAGGACGAACCGGTCACCTCGGTCGCCTATTCCGCCACTCACAGCAAACAGCCTGATGGTTCCTGGTTGATCGCGACCCATCGAGACCTGCCCATGGCCACACCACCCGCCGAGCGGCTCAAGCCACTCCACTGGCTCGTGGGCGAGTGGACGCTTGAAGGCGAGGACGGACTCCGGGTCGACATGGTGCTCGATCTGGATGACAGCGGCAGCTACCTGCTCGGCGAGTCGCTTGTCACCGATGCCGAGGGCGATTCCCAATCCACCCATCTGCGGATCGGTTGGAACCCGGCGACGGCGTCCATCTACTGGTGGACCTTCGACAGCAAAGGCGGTTTCACCTCCGGCCCCTGGGCGAGGAATGGCGAGGAATGGACGATCGCGACCACCGGCTTCACGGCAGACGCCGAAGCCAACTCCACCACCCAGACTTTGACGCAGGTGCGCGCGGACACGATGGTCTGGGCCGCCAGGGATCGCTTGTTAGTCGATGAAACCCTGCCAGACATCTCGCTCCGTTTTGTCCGCCGCGCACCCGATCCCGGCTTGGCCAAAACCGAGCCCGAACCGCAGGCCACTGAGGCGGGTGACGATGCCCAATCCCCGGACACCAAAGTCGAAGACGCCGCCCCGGCTAAAAATTAATCCTCAACCCACCCACGCACTTTCCGCCAT
>JBEDKU010000120.1:0-2585 GCA_041172045.1 Verrucomicrobiota bacterium
GAAGTGGCGGGCAGTGAGTTGCGGAGAGGCGGCGAAGTGGTCGCGGCTTTTCATTTCAGCGAATCCCTGCGCCCGGGAGCGGTCGCCATGCTGCGCCGACTCGAACGCGCCGGGCTTTCGCTGCATCTTCTGTCGGGCGATCACCCGCTGAAGGTGGGCAAAATGGCCCAGGCGCTCGGCCTGCCGGAAAATCAGGCGCACGGCGGGCTTTCACCGCAAGAAAAGGCCTCCGCCGTAAAAAAAATGGACCACCAGGACACGCTGTATTTGGGGGATGGAGCTAACGATTCACTGGCGTTCGATGCGGCATTCGTGACGGGAACTCCGGTGGTGGACCGGAGTTTGCTGGAATCCAAAGCCGACTTTTACACCCTCGGTTCCGGACTGGAATTCCTCCCGAAGCTGCTGAACACCGCAGCCTCAAGGGAAAACGCGGTGCGGGCGGCGTTCGGGTTCGCGTTGATTTACAATCTGACCACCGTCGCCTTTTCGGCGGCAGGAAAGATGAGTCCCCTCCTCGCCGCGGTGCTGATGCCGATGAGTTCGATCGTCTCAATCGTGATCGTGGCAAGCCTTTCCCGGAGCCGGGCGTTGAACAAAGATTGATCTCTCCAAGGATTGCTCCTAAGCTGGGCCTGTTCTTCTCCAACGAGACCATGTCTGCCACTCAACAAGCTCATCAGGATTTCGAAACAAACCTTCTCCTTCGCCTCGCAAGCTCGGACCGCTTCAAAACCTATCAGGATGCTTTCCGAACGGCCACGGGTCTCCCCCTGAGACTTGTTTCCGCGGATCCGGAAAATTGGTGCCTGGATGATCAGAAGATCAACCGCAGCCCGTTCTGCGAAGCGCTCAACCTCTGCAAATCCGCCTGCGGCGCGTGTCTGGACACCAACCGCCTGCTGATGAAAGAGGCCGAGGTCAACGGCCCGACCACCTGCCATTGCTTCGCCGGGCTGTGCGCGACCGCCGTGCCGATCAAGATGGGAGCCTCGGTGATCGGCTTTTTAAAAACCGGTCAGGTTTTCAGCAGGACACCCACCGAAGAGCAGTTTGAAAGCATCCTTGGTGCGATCGGCCGGAAGACATTGAACAAAAGCGCCCGCGTCGCCCTGAAAACCGCCTACATGCAGACCCGCTACGTCGAGCCGCTGCGCTATCAGAGCATGGTCACGCTGCTGGAAAGCTTCGCCGAGCAGCTCAACGAACACGCCGAATCCCTCGCCATCATCGAGGAAGGAAGCGAACCCGCCGCCATCGCCAAGGCCCGCAAATACATCCACGAGCACCTCGACCAACCGCTGCCGCTCGGCCAAGTCGCCCGCCAGGCGGGACTCAGCGAATCCCACTTCTGCCGGCTTTTCAAAGATTCCGCCGGACTAACACTGACGGATTATGTCAACCGCTGCCGCATCGACTGGGCCAAGCGGGAACTGCTGAAGCCCGAGGCGCGCATTTCAGAGATCGCATTTCTCGTTGGCTACCAGTCGCTTTCGCAATTCAACCGAAGCTTCGTCCGCATCGTCGGTTCATCCCCCACCCTCTATCGCAGGGAGCGCTTGGAACGCGCCGCCTCATGATGATTGGTTTTCGTGATTGCCGCCCGGAGCAATATTTTACATTCTGAGGCACGTCGAAATCATGGAAGATCGTTACGAAATCCGCGGAAAAATCGGTCAAGGAGGCCTCGGTGCGGTCTATCGGGGATATGACACCCGGATGAACCGGGAGGTCGCGATCAAACGGATCTCGGTGACCAACGACGACGCCACGCTTCAGGAGGAGTCCACCCGCCAGTTGATCAAGGAAGCCGGCGCCCTTGCCTCGCTTCAGCACCCCCACATCGTCACCGTTTACGACGTCGGCTCGGACGAGGACGGCCCCTATGTGGTCATGGAATTGATCAGTGGAAAAACCCTCGACGAGCTCATCGAGCGGGCTCCGCTCACGTGGCCGGATTTCCGGGAACTTGCTGTGCAGACGCAGGAAGCGCTCATCGCCGCCCAGGAGCTCGGCCTGATCCATAGTGACATCAAGCCGTCGAACCTGATGCTCACTTGGCTACCATCGGGGAAATTCCAAATGAAAATCGTGGATTTCGGGCTGGCCACGCTGACCCAGTCCCAGTCGTTGGAAGATTTGCAGGAAATCGAGGCGGTCTATGGTTCGATCTTTTTCATGGCACCCGAGCAGTTCGAGCGGGTCCCGCTGGATGCCCGGACGGATATTTATGCCATGGGTTGCGTGTATTACCAGGCGCTCACCGGCACCTATCCCTTCCGGGGGGAAACCGGCCATGAAGTGATGGTTTCCCACCTTCACCACCGGGTGATCCCCATCCAAGAACTCCGCGCGGACATCCCGCTCTGGGCCTGTGACTGGATCATGTGGATGATCAACCGGATGCCCGCCGACCGCCCCGAGTCCGCACGCGAGGCGCTCCAGGTGTTTTTCCAGAACGACAAAAACCCCAAACCCACCATGAGTCTGGGGAAAGCCCATGCGGCCGTCCCCGCCGGTCCCCGCGCCCGACTCGCCATCCCCGGCGGCGGCACGACCACCCAGCCCGTCACGCCGACCAAACG
>JBEDKU010000121.1:0-4942 GCA_041172045.1 Verrucomicrobiota bacterium
ACCCACTCCCCCGGAGGTAGAACAACGCCGTGAAAAACAGCCGCAGAAACTTCATCCAAAACTCTCTGCTCGGCACCGCAGGCTTGGGCCTCGGCGTCGCCTCCACCACGGAGGTGCGGGCCGAGGCCCTGCCGGACGCCGCCGCTCCCGCGATTACGGAAGACGTCGATGTACTCGTCGTTGGCGGCGGCACCGCGGGGGCCATCGCCGCCATCCAGGCGGGCCGCGCCGGCGCGAGCGTTCTGCTCGTCGAGCGCAACAGCCAGCTCGGCGGCACGATGACCACGGGCGGCGTGGCTTTTCCCGGGCTTTTCGACGCGTGGGGCAAGCAGATCATCGCCGGCATCGGCTGGGAGCTGGTGAAGGAGAGCGTGGAACTCGACCAAGGCACGCTCCCCGATTTTTCAAAGGTGCCGCAGCGCCACTGGCAGAACCAGGTGTTCATCAACCAGTTTCTCTACGCCATCCTCGCCGAGGAGAAGTGCGAAAAGGCGGGCGTGCGGATCGCTTATTATGAATTCCCCCAGGCGGTGGAAAAAACCGAGGGCGGCTGGCAGGTCGATTGCGTCGGCTTCGGCACCAAGCGGCGGGTGCGCTGCAAGCAGATCATCGACTGCACCGGCGGAGCCGAAGTGGTTGGCATGTTAGGACTGCCGCGGCTGCGCGAGGACGAGCGCCAGCCGGGCTCATTTCTTTTCATGCTGGGAAAACCCCACGAGCCGGGCCGGAACCAGATCCACCGCCTCTACGTCCACGGCGCGGATTCCACCAACTCCCGCACCGCGACCCACGCCAACCTCACCGGGCGGAAATCCGTTCTCGCCGAGCTACGGGCGAAGGACCAGCGGCTCATGCACCTGCAGCCGGAGACCGGATTCCGCGAAAGCTACCGCATCGAGGGCGAAATCCTGGTCACCGCGAACGACTACCGCTCCGGCAGGATTTTCGACGACGCGATCTGTCATGCCTTCTATCCGGTCGATCTCCATACGAAAAACGGCGTAAAGCCCGAGCCTCTCAAACCCGGCACGCTCCCGACCATTCCGCTGCGCGCGCTCATCCCCAAGGGTGCGCGCAACCTCATGGTGGCCGGGCGCTGTGTGAGCAGCGACCGGGTGGCCAATTCCGGGCTGCGCGTGCAGGCGTCCTGTATGGCGATGGGCCAGGCCGCCGGAGCCGCGGCAGCCCTCGCCGCGAAAGCGGGAACCACCCCGCTGGAGGTGCCGCTCAAGGAAATCCACGGCTTGCTCCGGGTCTACGGCGCCATCATCCCCGGCGATGCCTAACCGCCCCAAACCCCAACTCGGCACGCTGCGGCGTCGCGCCGTCTCCCTGCTCACCGCGCTGACCTTCCTGGTGCTCGCCGTGACCGGCGTGATCGCCTTCGTCCGGCCGTTTTCCATCGGCGTCATCGGCCTCCACGCGCTGATGGGTTTTGTCTTCATCGCGCTGATAGGACTGCACGTATTCAACAACAGCCGCCCGCTGGCCAGCTATCTGCGCAGCAAGGCGCTGTGGGCCACCCTCGCCCTAACCACCGCGCTCACGCTGCTTTTCTGGTGGCAGCCCGCGCCCGTGCAGACCGTGCTCGGCTGGAGCGGAAACCTCGGCCCGGCCATGGAGCGCTTTGAGATGGGCGAGCAGGGCATGGTCTTCGATTACAGCCCGTCGCCGGATTACAAGATGCGCCTCACCGTGAAACCCGGCCCCGCCTACCGCACCAACCCGCCGCCCCACGTGGCCATCTGGCTGGAAAACCAGGGCGGCTACCACATCAAGACCCTGCTTGCGCCCACATCAGCCGGGGAAACGCCCTACTACGCCTTCAAACACGCCGGTTGGGAAAAAGCCAAACGCGAGGCCGCGGAATCCAGCGGAATCGACGCCGTGTCCTCGCCCACACCTAACGGATCTTTCGATCCCGCGGATTACATCCTGCCCGGTGATTCCAATGACGCCACTCCCTATCAACTGCTGCTGGAGATCAACCAGCCCGGCGACGAACAACCGTCCCTGGTTCACGCCGTGGAAATCGACAACAGCCTGCCGAAGCATTTCCAATTGCTGGAACTGCGCGGCTATCCGAAGCGCGAGAACGCGGACGGCAAAGAGGCGTGGGCGCTTCACTACGTCGATGGTGATTTCGGCTCCGCTCTCGAACTCATCGACAGCGCCCTGCTGACCATCGAACGATGAAATTTCCCGCGTCCTGCAGAGAGGCCGTTCCGCCGAAGCCACCCTGCAAGGATCCTTGATCAACCGGCGGATCCCGCCTATTTTGCCGCGAGCGAGAAATTTTCATGAAGTCACCCGGTCAACCCATTGCCATCGTCTGCGCCTTCGCATGGGGCGTTTGCGGCGCGCGATCCGCGGGGGTGGCGGCGATCAAGGAGCAGACTTTTCATCGCGATTCCTCGGCAAAAGCGGTGGTTTATTCGCGGATCATCGATTCACGCGGACCCTACCTGAGGCTTGTGAGCGGCGGGGTGAACATCGACATCACGCGCTCGAAGATGGTGGCCCGCATCGAAATGCCCGATGGGATTCCGGAGTCGATCATGGAGGAAGAGGATATCGCCCCCTTGCGCGAAACGCTGGCGGACGTGAGGGCGTTCGCCACCCGCTATCCGAGCAGCGCCCGCCTGATGGCCCAACAGATCGCCGCGCTGGACAGCTACGTGAGCCGCTTCGAGGCCGGCGATGTCCGCCACGAAGGCGCGTGGATGAGTCGGAACCAATTTGCCGGAATCGAGGAAACCCGCAGGCGTGAAGCGGCAGCCGTCGCACGCGCGGAAGTGGAAAAACGGGTGTTTGAGGCGGGCCAGCGCGACAAGGGACTGATGTTGTCCGACAGCAAGTGGATGACCAAGGTGGAGACCGAGCGGCGCCCGCCCGAAGCACCGACCGAACTCAGCGATTCCATCGAGCCGCTGTGGAATGGCGATCTCGACGCCGCGCGCTTCGCCGTGAAAAATCTAGCGATTCTCGCGGCGCGTCAGACCGGTGCGCCGAAAGTCCGGACCGAGAGGCTGATGTCCGCCGTGCGGAACCTGTTTCAGGCGGAAACCAACCTGACCAACCAGATCATCGCCCGCGCCGGCGAGGCGCATGAAGCCGCCAAGCATGATCGAAACGCGAAAAAATGGCTGATCCCGAACGCGTTCGGCACCATCCACAAGGACGCCTCCCGGGACTCCCTCAGGAAGGCCGCGGAAATCCGCCAGCAATCGGCGGACGCGCTTGCCGCACGCAGACGCGAGCTGCGGGAACAGCTCCGCGAGATCGAAACCGTTAGCGCGGATTTCCAAAAACTCCGCGAGCAACGGGTGGCCCTGATTCTCGGTGCGGCGGCGCGGGCCGTGACCGCGCGTCATTTCACCGAGGCCGAACTCCGTCCCGCCGAGGCCGACGATTCACTCGCGTCCGTCCGCGAACCCGTCCCGCCGGAGGATGATTCCAGCTCCACGCGATGAAGGGATCCCAAACCATTTCCCTGATCCGCCACCAACCCGGCGGCGCGGTGGAAAAGCAGGACCAGGTCGCCGTGGAAGAGCCGTTGGAAATCCGCCTGGACGGCCATCCGGTGGCGGTGGTGATGCGCACGCCCGGCCATGACGATGAACTAGCAGCCGGATTTCTGGTGACGGAGGGGATCATTTCCACGGTGGCCGAGCTGCGGAAAATCGAGCCACGGCCCGAGGAAAACCGGGTGCTGGTGTTTCTTCAGGACGGCGTGGCGGTGGATCTCGGGCGGCTGACGCGGCACCTTTTCACCGGCTCGTCGTGCGGGCTGTGCGGCAAGGCGACACTAGAGGCGATCTTCACGGACTTCCCGCCGATCGGGCGGCGGATTGAAATTCCCGATGCCGTTTTCCTAGCAGCACCGGACAAGCTGCGCGCGGTGCAGGCGACCTTCGAGTCCACCGGCGGGCTGCACGCGGCGGGAGTTTTTTCGGCGGCGGGCGATCTGCTAGTCCTGCGCGAGGACATCGGCCGCCACAACGCGGTGGACAAGGTGATCGGCCACGCGCTGCTGACCGGGCTCGATCTGACGTCCGCCTTCCTGCTGGTCTCGGGCCGGTTGTCGTTTGAAATCATGCAGAAGGCGCTGGCCGCGAGGATCCCCGCGGTGGCGGCGATTTCCGCGCCGAGCTCGCTGGCGATCGAGTTCGCGAAAAATTCCGGGCAGACGCTCGTCGGCTTCCTGCGCCCGCCGACATTCAATCGCTACGCGTGACAGCATGGCGGCGATGGAATAGAAACCCGGCGATGAAACGAGTTTTATGCATCGTGCTGGATTCCGTGGGCTGTGGCAACGCGCCCGACGCGGCGGAATACGGTGATGCCGGCGCGGATACGCTGGGACATTTGTTCGCGCGGATTCCGGAGTTTTCGCTGCCGAATCTCGCGCGCCTCGGGCTATACCAGGTGCTGGGCCTGCCGGGTGACGCGCCCGTGCATCCCGCCGCCTCATGGGCGCGACTCACCGAAAAATCCGCGGGCAAGGACACGACCACCGGCCACTGGGAGCTGATGGGCTGCGGGCTGGACGAGGCGTTCGCGACTTTCACCGCGTTTCCAGCGGAGCTGGTCGCGGAGTTAGAGCGACGCGGCGGAGTGGAGTTCATCGGCAACATCGCATCCTCCGGCACGGAAATCCTGGTCCAGCTCGGGGAGGAGCATCTGCGGACCGGCAAGCCGATTCTCTACACCAGCGCGGACAGCGTTCTGCAAATCGCGGCGCATGAGGAGACGTTCGGGCTGGAGCGCTTGTGGGAGCTATGCAAAACGGCGCGGACCCTGCTCGACGAGCGCGGTATCCGGATCGGCCGGGTGATCGCGCGGCCGTTTCTGGGAGACTCGCCGGAAAATTTCAAACGCACCGGCCACCGCCACGACTACTCGTTGATGCCGGGTGAGACGGTTTTGAACCGCCTGCAGG
>JBEDKU010000122.1:0-2664 GCA_041172045.1 Verrucomicrobiota bacterium
CGTCATCGGCCGCGATTTCGGCACGCCCTCCGCCAGTTACGACCTCGCCTGGTCCGATGCCGGCGGCACCACCCTCACCCACGCCGCCACCGGTCTCACCGCTTTCGCCTCGAACGCCGCCACCACCGCGCCGCTCTCCAGGATCGGCTTCAGCCACGATGTTCCCGCAGGAAACTCCTTCACCGTCGACGACGTCACCATTCAAGACGGCGCTCCCTCACCATCCGCCGCCGACTACTCGCTCACTCCGCCCGCACCGGCCGTGGAAAAAGTCGTCAACATCTCCGGCGTCTATCCACACCTGGTCATGACCAACACCCACGACGAGTGCGGCGTCGGCGCGGTCGTACCGTGGGCGGGAAAACTTTGGGCCATGACCTACGGCCCGCACCTACCTAACGGAAGCAGCGACAAACTTTACGAAATCGCCCCGGATCTCTCCCGCGTCATCCGTCCGGAATCCGTCGGCGGCACCCCGGCGAACCGTTTCATCCACACCGCCTCCAACCAGCTCAACATCGGCCCTTATTTCATCGACGCCGCGCGCAACGTCCGCGTCATTCCCCCGTCCATCGCGCCGGGTCGCCACACGGCCACCGCCGCCCACCTCACCGATCCCAACCGCCTCTACATCTTCACCATGGAGGACGGCGTCTATGACATCAATGCCACCGACCTGACCTTCATTTCCCGCTACCCGGACGTGCAGGGCAAGGGCGACCGCTTCCTCTTCGGCTACCATGGAAAAGGCGCTTACACCGGCCAGGGCCGCCTCATCGTCGCCAATAACGGCCGCCCGAACAGCCAGGAAACGCCCACCGGTCCCGCCGGCGTGCTCGCCATGTGGAACGGCACCACCGTCGCACAGAACGGCGGAACATATTTCGCCTCCAACGATCCGAACAACACCGCCGAGGAAAACACGATCAACCCGGTCGCCGCCCAGCCCGACTCCATCGCCGGCTGGACCCAGATTTCCAAAACACAAACCTGCGAAGTCACCGGCCCCGGTGGCATTTACGGCAATCCCAACCCCGCCACCGATTCCGTCTGGGCCACCGGCTTCGATGCGAAATCCGTCCTGCTCCGCGTCATGGAAAACCAACAGTGGCAGCTCTGGCGCTTGCCGAAAGGATCCTACTCGCACGACGGCTCGCACGGTTGGCACACCGAGTGGCCGCGCATCCGCCAGCTCGATCCCTCCGATCCTGGCAGCATCTATCTGATGCACATGCACGGGCTTTTCTACAACTTCCCCAAAACCTTCTCCGCCGCCAACTTCGCCGGACTCGCGCCGATTTCCTCCTATTACAAGATGCCCACTGACTACGCCATGTTCAACGGCAAGATCGTCATGGGTAAAAACGACGCCTCCAAGTTTGCCAACACCCTCGCCCAGAAGGACCAGTCCAACCTCTGGTTCGGCACCATGGCCGACATCGAAAACTGGGGCTCCCCCACCGGCCATGGCAGCGTCTGGATGAACGAAGCCGTCACTGCAGGCCAAAACTCCGATCCCTTCCTCATCTCCGGCTTCACCAGCCGCACACTCCATCTCCGCAACCTCGGTGCCTCCGCCGTGAACGTGGAAATCCAAACCAGCCCCGGCACCGCCACCTGGACCGCCGCCCGCAGCGTCAGCGTCCCCGCTGGCGGCTACGTGCATGAAGTCCTCAACGACCTAACTGCCCCATGGGTCCGCCTCAGGACCACCGCAGCTTCCAGCAATCTCACCGCCTTCTTCCATCTCCACTCGCCGTATCCGCACACCACGCCCGCGTCCGCCGCGACGAACGAATTCGCCGCACTCGCTGACATTCGCGACACCCGCTCGATGTCGGACGGCATCATCCGCGTGAGAAACCATAACGACCTCTCGCTCGAATTCGCCTCCTCCCGGACCTCATCCACTGGAATCCCCTCCACCCATCGCTACCACCTCATCGGCGGCGATATCGAACTCAATGATGTGACCGACGCCACCGCCGAATCCACCATGCGGACCGCCGCCGCCACCACCCGGCAATTTGGCTCCGATCCCGCCTCCGCATGGGTCGATAGCGGCGGCACCCGTTTCCGCCTGCCGAAAACCGATCCGCTGTATGATTCCCCCTTCGCCGCCGGTTGGGCGCGTGGCGTGCGCGAAGCCGTCACCGAGCGCGAGTTGCTCAACTGCCACGGCACGTTCTACGAGGTTCCCCGCAGCAACTCCGGCGGCTATCGGAAAATGCGCGCCCTCACCACCCACGGCAAACGCATCAGCGACTTCGCCTCCTGGCGCGGCCTCTTCGTCCTCACCGGCGTGCTCGACGATGCCCCCGCCTCCGACAAACTCGTCAAAAATCCCGACGGCACCGCCGCCCTGTGGCTCGGAGAAATCGACGACCTCTGGCGCATGGGCGAACCACGCGGCACCGGCGGCCCGTGGAAGGACACCGCAGTCGCCGCCAACACCGCCTCCGATCCCTATCTGATGTATGGTTACGATCGCAAGGAGCTCACCCTCACCGCCGCCGCGGCCACCACCATCACCGTCGAGCTCGATTTCCTCGCCGACAACAGCTGGTCCACCTATCAGACCTTCAACCTCAGCGCCGGCCAGACGCTCACCCACACCTTCCCCGCCGGCTTCCACGCCCACTGGGTGCCGGCGCTGGATTTCAC
>JBEDKU010000123.1:0-5130 GCA_041172045.1 Verrucomicrobiota bacterium
GGCGGGGAGATTGCCTCGTCGCTCGAACTTGGCTTCGCCTCCACCCTCGACCAGGCGGCATCCGATGAGGCCTACGGGATCGACAACCTGAAGGTCAGCGCCCCGATGGCCCAACAAATCATCATGGCCTCGAATTTGGGCACCGGCAGCTTGGCGTCCGGCGTCTCCGCAGGCACGGTCTACAACCAGCCCGCCCCGACCCAGATCGGTTACAACCCGAACGAGGAACACGCCCTGATCCAAAGCGGGGTCGGCTACGCCCTGCGCGATGATTTGAACCTGATCAGCGGCACCAGCGTCGGCACCACCTTCAGCTCGCTGCCGCGGGTCCTGATCGAATACACGAGTCCCGCCGATGGCCGTCCCGCCATCTCGGTCTATGAAGTGCTCCGTGAAAACGCGCTCTACCCGCTTTCCTATCCGGTCACCGCCGGCACGATCCTGAACTCGCCGATGCCGTTGCCGATCCTGCCCCAGCCGATCGACTCGTCAGGATTCGTCAAAAACGCCGAAGTCGTCCCCGGTGCCGGCTACAGCGATCCGCCGGCCTCGTCCTCGGCTCCATCCACCTACACGCCGTTCACCTTCAAGGACCGCAAGGGTTATGTCTGGGTCTATCGCGGTCCCCACGATACCGGCACGCCCTCGCTGGGCATGCAGTGGTATTACACGATGCGCGCGGATTTCGTGTTTCCCAACATGACGCAGCCTGTCGACGGGACGATCCTGCCCTACCTCCGGACCAAAAACGCGGATGGCACCTATGCCGGCAATCCGGTCACCGGCACCTCACAGACCGTCCTTTACTATCCGACATGGCCCGCCAGCCCGCCGACCATGAGTGTCGGAGAAACCCTCGCGCTGCCCAATCACGGCCTGCCCGCCGTCCGCGGCCAGTCGAGCGCCACGGTGCTCTATCAACAGTCGATCGCCAAAACCACGGCGGTGCCAAGCGTCACGCTGCAAGACCCGACCCGCGCGAAATCCGTCTTGCTCAATGACGCACGCGTCGGTCTCACCGCACTGCCGGTCTCGTTGAAGACCACCTCCCAAGACGGTAAAACCTACTTCCAGCTCGCCCAGCCGCACCTGCAGCAGCGCTTCTACTTCGATCCGCTGCTCGGCGACATCGGCGGCCTGGTGCTGGTGGGTGAGTTCGTGGACGAAATCGCCGGCGAGGATTACATCAACCTCAATACCCTGAGTCCGGATGATGTGACCGCGCTCAATGTGCTGGTGGACAGCTCGAACGTGGATGACTTCAACAAATGGAAGAATGCGATCCTCGCGCTCACCACCACGGTGGAGACCTTCAAGGAGAATCCTTCCAGCAAGGGCAGCTACATCGTGGACACCTCCAAGTCGAAAAACGTGGGCAGCCAGGTCTTGCCGGAGATTTCCGATTCGAACACCGCGGTGGACAGTTACGCCCTGACGGCCTTGGGCCAGGGCAGTGGCTATGTCACCCTGCTGTTTGCTAACGGCGACGCCTTCACGCCGCAGGGCGATCCGATCGCGATGCAGGTCATCAAGGTCCTGCCGCAGCTCTATCAGGGCGATCTCAAGATGATCGCGGCCTCCAATCCCCTGGACGAGCAGACCTCGCTGCGCCACAGCGGCGACTTCGCGGCGCACCCGGAGAACTACACGTTTGAATGGGCCTACTCGCCGCCGGTGGATGGCGCGGTTCCTGCGATTTATTCAACCTCCATGGTCCGGACCCTCGGCACTTCCACGACCAACAGCTGGTATCTGCTGGCCAATCCGCCGGTGGTGCCGCCGGCCGCGCTGACTTATCCGACCACCGCCGTGACCCTCAGCCGGTCGATCCAGATCAACAACGCCAGCCACAGCGCCACCCTCGGCCTGCCGGGACAAATCCTCAAAAGCGTCCCGGGGCTGGTGTTCGCCAACTCGGTGCCCAGCGGCATTGTGTTCAGTGCCAATCTGGGTATGTCGGACGGGTTCGTGGTGTTCGTCAACAGCGTGCCCGCGCTTGCCTATCAGATTCCTTACGGCACGGCCGTTCCCGGCAATCTGGCGCCCGAAGGTGCCCGCACGGGACTGGTTCCGGGCGGCGACGGCCTGACCTACCAGTTTCCGCTGGATCCGGCGTTCTTCAAAGTCGGAGCCAACCAGATCGAGGTCGCGCTGTATTCCAGCCTGGCGGCCGGCGGTGCCAGCAGCACCATTGATTTCCGGGTCCACACGGAACTGAAGACGGATTTGGTCAAGGTCAGTTCATCCAAATGGCTGAAGCCGTGGGATTCCGACTCGACCGCCACCAATCCGTTCACCAACACCATTGTCATCGGCGGCTCCGCGGCATCGCCGTTGGGGAACCCCTTGCTGATGTTCTCCGACACCTATTTCACCGTGCGCTACAAGGCGAAGGACCCGACCCACATGGTCACCGGCACGACTTGGAGCGAGTGGAACACCCCGGTGCTGGTCGAGAGCTGGGTCAAGCGCGTGCTGGATGGAATCAACCCGTTCAACCAACGCCAGACCGATCTTTATAACAACCCGGTCAGTACGGACGTCAGCATTCTCACCCAAGCGGGTTCGCGCTGGGAGGGCGATGTGGCGCTCAATCTCAATACCATCGAGGACTTCGGCCTGATCGAAATTTACGAGACGGTTCTCAACCGGGTGAAGAAACAAAGCATCGACGCCAACATCAATGATGCCTCGGTGAACAGCACCCTGCTGCTGGTGGCCGGTTATCTCAACGACCTCTACATGACCCTCGGCAACGAGGCGTGGGATGACGCCCAGAACCCGACTCTCCTGGTGGATAGCGGGACCGAAATGGTGGATACCAATTCGTCGAGGTTCTCGTTCGAAGGCCAGGTCGCCTCGATGATGGATGAGACGCTGGCACTGCTGCGCGGGCGCGACGACTTCCTCAGCCCCGGCACCACCGTCAGCCCGTCCTACAACCGCCTCTACTGGAACTACACCAATGGCATCAATTCCGGCGAGCCGTTCTATGCCGTGAATTACAACATCAAGGAAAAGGTCGGTGGCAAGAACGAGGATGGTGTGCTCGACGCCGCCGACGCGCAGTCGATGTTCCCGCAGGGGCATGGCGACGCCTACGGTCACTATCTCACGGCGCTTACCGGTTATTACAAACTTCTCACCTCGCCTAACTACACCTGGGTGCCGACGACGGAAGGGGTGACGGTCCTCGGGCAGACGGTGCAGGTGGACTATCAGGACGAGCGGAAGTTCGCCGGCGCCGCCTCATCCCTCGCCCGGGCCGGGGTGGACATCATCAGCTTCACCGCGCGCAGCAATCACAATGACGGCGAGGAGGACGGCTGGGCCGACAAGTATGACGGCAAGTACAATTCCGCGACCGAGCTTACCCGTCATTGGGGCACCGACGAATGGTGCTCCCGCGTTTGCCAGGGTGCCTATTACAACTGGGTGAGCGCGAATGCCATGCTGCCCGATGTGGATGCCGCCCATGAGGGGATCCAGAAAATCGACCGCACCACGGTCCCGGAACTCAACGAGCTGGTCGCCAGCGCCAATGAGGCCTTCAACCTCTCGGCCGGTGAGCAGGCGCATCTCAATCCACTCGGCATCGCTCCGGACGCCATGGTGTTTGACATCTCGCCGTCCGAGCTCGCCAACGGAAAGTCGCACTTCGACCAAGTCTACGAGCGCGCGGTGCGTGCCGCGGTCAATGCCAAAAACTCGTTCGACCAGGCTGGCAAGATGAACCACATGCTCCGCCGCCAGGGCGACAGCGTGGATGAGTACAACGACGCGGTCGACCGCCAGGAGGACGCCTATGAATACCAGCTGCTCACCCTCTACGGCAGCGCCTATTCCGGCGACATCGGGCCCGGCAAACAGTATGCCCAGGGCTACACCGGACCGGACCTCTACCATTCCTACTTCATCGACCGGCCCACGCAACTGGTGGATGTCAGCAAGGACGTCACCGTCACGTTCAACGAACCGATCAACACCGATCCGTTCAAGGACTGGTCCGTGGACAATGTTTACAACAAGCTGAGGGACCCCTTGCAATACACCACCAAAACCTACCGGATGTCGCCGTTCACGCTCGGCCAGTTCGCGGATACGGTGACCGGCGGGCTTGGCAAGCGCGGACAGGTGGGTGAAATCCAGAGCGCGCTGCTCGCCTGTTATGAGGCGCAGGTCAATCTGCGGGACTCGTCGAATGGATTCAACAATCTGATTCGACGCTTTGACCGGGACTACCAGCTGTTCTCGGAGTTCCTCACCGACTTCGACGCCGCCAACGCCGCATCCGGCGCGAAGCTCGACCAGGCCGCGGCGACGACCAAGGCCTCTTTCACCCTGACCTCGACGGCCGCGGCCCTGGCTTTGTCCGGCGACTACATCCGGGCGCTGGCAGCCGCCACGGCGGAAGCGCTCCCCACCAGCGTGGGACTCGCGAATGACGCGACCTCCGTCGGCCGGATGGCGGCGCTTCTCTCCGGCGAGACCGCCGGTTACGCGCAGGGATTGCTCGGCTTGTCTTCCGAAACCATGGCGGCCCTGCTCGACGCGGAGGCGGCGGATCTCGAAGGCCAGGCGCAGGATTACATCGACGACTACAATTTTGACTCCGTCAAAAAACAACACGTCGTTGAATTCGAGCACTTGTATGACCAGGTGCTCGCCAGCGCTTATGAAATCACCCGCCGCATGACCGAACTGCAGCACGCCAACGAGCGGGTCTCGAAGCTCTATGCGGATGCCAACCACATTCTATCAGAGCGTGAGACCTTCCGCCAGCGCGCCGCCTCGGTGATCCAGGGCTATCGGACCCGCGATCTGGTGTTCCGGGACTTGAGAAACGAGGAGCTTTCCCAATACAAGAACCTGTTTGATCTGGCACAGACCTACGCCTATTGCGCGGCGAAAGCCTACGATTACGAAACGGGTCTTCTCGATTCCACGGTGGGGGATGAGTTCATCAACGAAGTCGTCGGATCCTATTCGGTGGGGGCCTGGGATGGCGATAGTCCGATCGAGACCGGCAAGGGCGACGCCGGGTTGGCCTCCGCGCTTGGTGGTCTTCGCGACGACTGGTCGGTGGTCAAGGGCCGCCTGGGAATCAACAACCCGGATCGCAACGGCACC
>JBEDKU010000124.1:0-3725 GCA_041172045.1 Verrucomicrobiota bacterium
CGTATTGGCCCATCCGGAATTCATAGGCCACTCCGCCGAACGTTCCCTCGTCACTCATGTATTGACCGTAACTGAAAAACATCAGCTGGCTGGCATTCCCGGCGTCTCCCACCAGCACCGAGGCCATGGCATAGGAAGAAGAGGTGAAGGACGCGGTGTCCGCGCTGTAGGAGGTTCCGGCAGCCGATGTGGCGTAAGCCCTGAAGCGGTAGGCCGTATCGGGACCCAGCTCGTTGTTGGACACCGAAAAGTTTCCGGCGGACAGGTTGCCCGAGATCACGCGGCTGACGCCGGCCGCACCGACGAGCAGTTCCGAGGTGTTGTCGGCGGGAGCCCACAGGATGCCACATTCGAGAATGGGGATGCCGCCATCATTTTCGACCCGTCCCGCCAGGGTGGCGGAGCGGTAGGTGACGTTCGAGCTGGCGGGAGTGGACGCGAGGACCGGCGGATTGGCCGCCGGGAAGGATCCGGTCGAACTGCTGGTGGTGCCGTCCACGTTGGTGGCCACCACGCGGTAGTAGTAGGTCTGAGCCGGAATCAGACCGGTCACGTCCACGCTGATGGTTTCCGCCGCCAGTGAGGCGGGGGTCGCCAGGGCGACGGGGACCGACATGCCGTAAGCCGTGCTGGTCCCATATTCAAAACGGGCGGAAGTCACGTAGCCGTTCGGATTGACCGTGCCTCTGAGGGTGGCGCGGGTGGATTGGATGCCGGTGGGAGTGAGCACCGAGGCGATGGGTTGGGTCGCCGAGGTCATGCGGCGAATCCGCTTGTTCAGGCTATCCGCCACGTAGAGGTCGCCGGTGGTGGCGACGTGCAGCCCGCGTGGATTGTAAAACTTGGAAGCGGCACCGATGCCATCGCTGGTGCCCGTTATTCCGGCCTCGCCGGCGATGGTCGTCACCACTCCAGCGGGAGTCACCTTGCGGATCGTGTGATTGAGGGTGTCCGTGGCATAGATGTTGTCGAGCAGGTCGATCCCCAGGTGGATTTCGCTGGCGGAAAGCGAGGACTTGCCGAAGCGCGCCGCAGCGCCGGTGCCATCCGCCGAGCCCGGGGTGGTGTAATCGCCGGCGATGATGCTGTTGGTCCCGTTGGGGAGGACCTTGACGATGGAGTAGGCCGCGGCATTGGAAACCACCGGCGTTCCATCCGAATAAAGGCCGATGCCTTCGGCGCTGTAAAACCTGCCGGCTGGCACGGTGGTGACGACCCCCGCGGGAGTGATTTTGCGAATGCTGCCGTTGCCATTGTCAGCCACCCAAATGGTGCCCGCCGCATCGAGGGTCATGCCACGCGGGCCGCTGAATCTGGCGGCAGCCCCGGTGGCATCCTTTAAGCCAGGGGAACCGATGGTTCCGGCGAAGGTCGTCACCACGCCAGCGGGCGTGATCTTGCGGATGGCAGAGTTGAAGTAGTCGCTGACATACAGGTTGCCTTGGGCATCCATCACTAGGGAATGGGGGTTGTAGAACCTCGCGTTTTGTCCGGTTCCATTGGCTGTCCCCGAAGTGCCGGAAAGGCCCGCGAAGCTGGTGATCTGGCCGGCCGGCGTGACCTTCCAAATCACATGCACGCCCCAATCCGCCACATACAGGTTGCCGGCGGGGTCGCGGGTGATTCCCATGGGCTGGAACATCGGATTGCCCGCGAGGTGACCGGCCACCGTGGAGACCTGCCAAACGGGACCGTTGGAGAATTGTCCGGGCTTCGCGATCCGGGTCAGCGTGATGTCATTGCCATCGCCACCGACGTAGCTCAGCTGGAAGTTGAATTCGTTTCCGCCATGCGCCGCCGCGATCACCGAACCTTCGGGAAGACCTGTGAAAACTCCGGCAACCGGGCTCTCGGCCGTATTTTCGACCAGCATCAGGGCGCTATGAACCGCCGGAGGGAAACCGATGCCCAGATCACCGAATGGCAGGCCGTTGGCACTGAACCCGTCGGCGGTGATCGGCACGTCGTAAGAAGCGGCAAAATCCGGTTTCACCACGACGAAGGTGCCGCTGCGCTCGGTGCTGCCGTCGAGATTGGACGCGACCAGCCGGTAGTGGTAGACCGTGTTGGACTCCAAGCCTTCCAAGGCCGCGCTCACGTCGAGCAATGAGGTCGATTTGGGGGAGCTGAGCGTGAGGGGCACCGACTGGCCGAGCAGCGGAGTCGGGCCATAGTCGAACCGGGCGCTGGTGGTGAATCCGTTCGGGTTCACCTTGCCGTGCAAAGTCACCTTCCCGGTGGCCAGGTCGGTCACGGCGTCGAGTTGAATGATCGGGCGCGCGCCGCCGGTGATCCGGCGGATCCGGCGGTTGGACGAGTCCGCCACATAGGTGACGCCCGCGGCATCCACCGCCAGCGACCACGGAACATTGAACAACGCGCTCTCACCCGCCCCTTCGGCAAAACCGGCGGAGGACCCGGCGATGGTGGAGACCACGCCATCGGGCCGGATCCGGCGGATGCGGTGGTTGTTGGTATCCGCCACGATCAGATCGCCGGAAGGATGCCAGCCGATCCCTCTCGGGCCGGAGAACAAAGCGCTGGCTCCCGGACCATCGGTGGTGCCCGTCAACGTGCTGTAGGGGCTGGGGCCACCACCGGCGAGATTGCTGACGACGCCCTCCGCGGTGATTTTTCTCACCGCGTTGCCGGTGGACTCCGCCACATAAAGATTGCCGCTGGGATCGAGGGCGATGGCCGCCGGATTCCAGAACGTCGCGCTGGCGGCCGTCCCGTTCACTCGGCCCAGATTGCCGGTGCCGGCCACGGTGGTGACCACGCCGGCCGGGGTGATCTTGCGGATGCGCTGGTTGGCGGTGTCCGCCACGTAGACATTTCCGGAGGCATCCACCGTCACGCCTTCAGGAGCGTTCACCCGCGCCGCGATGCCGGTGCCGTCAAGGAATGCGCCGGTGCCGTCTCCCGTCACGGTGCTGACCACCGAACCGGTGGCCGCACTGAGGGAAGACTGGGTGATTTTCCGGATGCGGTGATTGCCGATATCCGCGACAAACACATTTCCCGACGGGTCCACCGCCAATCCACGAGGATTGTAAAACCGTGCGGTGGCCGCGTTGCCGTCGGCATGGCCGCCGTAGTTTGCGCCAGACGCCCCGCCGGCGAAGGTGGTGACCACGCCTGCCGGAGTGATTTTCCGCACGCTCGGATTTGCGGCATTGTCGGAAACATAGAGATTTCCGGCAATGTCGGAGGAAATGCCCCAAGGCTGGTTGAAGCGCGCGGCTTCGCCAGTGCCGTCGGTGAAACCAAAGTAACCACCGGCGAGCGTGTCGACCTCATACGTTTCCTGCTGCGCGGCGCCCACCGTGCGGGTCAACGTGATGTCATTTCCATTTCCGCCACGGTAACTGATGCGGAAAGAGAAGGTTTCCCCGGCGAATTCCGCCGCCAGCAAGGTCCCCTCGGGCAAGCCCGTGAAAGTGCCTTCCACCGGACCTGCCGCCAAGTTGTTCACGACTGTCAGAACCCGATGGGGTGCGGGGGAGAATCCAAGCGCGATCGACAGGCTGGTGCCGCTGGCGACAAAGCCGGACGCGTTGAGAAACGGTCCGCTGCTTTCGCCAAATAGCGGACGCAGCACCACGGCCAGGCTGAGGGTCGCGGTGGATTGGCCATAATAGTTGTAGGCGGTGACACCATAGTTCGCCGCCTCTTTGAACTCACCGGGTGTGCCGCTGATCACGCCGGAGAGCGGGTTGAGAAAC
>JBEDKU010000125.1:0-2913 GCA_041172045.1 Verrucomicrobiota bacterium
CACCTCCACGGTCACCGCCGTGATCAGCATCTACGCGGACGCCTCCGCCCAAGCCACCTACTACCGTCTAATCGCCCGATGAAATTTCTCCTGATCCCGCTTTGCGCGTTTCTCACCACCGCCGCCAGCGTGCAGGCCCAGTGGGTGGATAGAACTTACCCGCTGGCCAACGGCTGGAACGGCGTCTGGCTGGCGGGAGACGCCTCCTACACCACGGTCGAGCAACTCTTCGCAGGCAATTCGGCGGTGCTTGAAGTCTGGCGCTGGAATCCCGATCCGGACGAGACCGCCTTCACCACCACGCCCTCCACCCCCAGCACCAACAGCGAGGAGTGGACGGTCTGGAAGTCCGATCACACCGAGCAGGCGCTCACCCAGATGATCGGCAACTCGGCCTATCTGATCCGCTGCAAGGCGGCGACTTCCGTGCTCATCAAGCAGCTCGCCGTGCCACCCGCCGCGACCTGGTTGATCTCCGGCGCCAACTTCCTCGGCTTCCCCGCGGTGTCGGCCACCCCGACGATGAGCAGCTACCTCGCCAGCTACCCCTCGGCCAGCACCACGGTGCTCGCACCGGGAGCGCAGATTTATAAATACATCGGCGGCGAGTTGAGCGGCTCGAACCCGATGCTGGTTTCCGCCAGTGCGGAAAAAATGGATCCGAACAAGGCCTACTGGTTTCAAATCCCCACCGTCGGCAACTTCACCGCTCCGGTGGAATACGAACTGCCCAGCACGAGCGGACTCGCCTTCGGCCGGTCCCTCACGGCCATCACCACAGGAGTGACCAACCGCAGCACCGCCGGCATGACCCTCACCGTCTCCGTGGAGAACTCCGCGACCGCGCCGACCGGCCAGGCGCCCGGGCCGGTGCCGCTCACCCGCCGGATTTTCAACAGCGCGACCAACTCCTACGATGAAACGCCGATCACCGCTCCCTTCACCGTCACCGTGGGCGCCTCCGGCCGCTTGAACCTGGATTTCGGGGTGAACCGCTCGGCGATGTCGGATTCCAGCGCTCTCTATGCCTCCATCCTGCGCATCAAGGATGCCGCCGGCCTAACGGACGTGCGGCTGCCGGTCAGCGCCCAGGCATCGACCCCGGCCGGCCTGTGGTATGTGCAGGTGAAGGTGACCAACGTGAAGAATGCCAAGGACCCGTCCAGCGGATCCACCACTTCACAGCCGTTCCCGTTGGTATTCCTGATGCACATGGATTCGAGCAACGTCGCCCATCTGCTGTCGCAGGCCTTCGTGGGTAAATTGACAACGACCGGCAATCCGCTGGGAATCGCCCTCCGGGAATCGGGGATCCTCGGCTACACCCAATCCGACGTGAAACCCCAGCGCTACGTCGCGCCGCAGCTGCCGTTGTTTCAAACGATCACCCGGGATTCCGGCAGCTTCGCTACCGGTTCCACCGCGCAGTGGACCATCCCGGTCGCGTTCGATGATGAGACCAATCCGTTCGTCCACACCTATCACCCGGATCACGACAACCTCGACACCAACTTCCAGACGGACCTCAAGAACGGCGGGGAAAGTTACACGGTCACCCGCACCTGCGGCTTCACCTTCACCAGCAGCCCACCCGACGGCAGCACCATCGCCGGCTGGGGCACCACGGTGCTCGGCGGCACCGCGCCGCCCGCCCCTCCCGTCACCACGCCGCCAACCCCCGTTGGCAGCAAATACCTCCAAGTTTCGGGGACCTTCGCCATGCGGCGGATTTCCGAAATCTCGGAGATCCAGCCATGATCCAACATTTTCCACTTCACTCCATTCACTCCCATTCCATGAAAGCCAAACTCGCCATCCTCGTCCTGCTGTCCAGCGCCCCATGGGTCGCCGCGGAATCCACCGTTCCGAAACTGATGAGCTATCAGGGCCGGGTCACCGACAGCGCGGGCGTCGCCATCGGCAGCACCGCGGCCGTGACGCGGGCGGTCACCTTCCGCTTGTATTCGTTGTCCTCCGGCGGCACGGCGAGTTACAATGAAACCCAGACCGTCACCATCTCCGGCGGCGAGTTCAGCGTGTTGATCGGCAACGGCACCGGCCTCACCGGCCTGCCCGGACCGTCGAGCCCCGCCAACCCGATCAAGACCCTCGACACCGTGATCAACACCGCCACCACCAGCGCCCTCTATCTGGGAATCACCGTGGACGATGGGAATTCCTCCACCGTGGATGCGGAAATCTCGCCGCGCCAGCAGCTGGTCACCGGGGTTTACTCGATGCGCGCCCTGATGGCGGAAACCGTCGCCAGCGGTGCCGTGACTTCCACCATGCTGGGGGCCAACTCGGTGGATACCAACCAGCTGGCCGCCAACGCCATCACCAGCGCGAAAATCACCGACGCGTCGATCGCCGCCGTGGACATCGCCGGCAGCGCCATCACCTCTGCAAAAATCGATACCGCCACCGTCGGCATCTGGACGCCATCGGGAAACAATATCTATCGGAACAGCAATGTCGGCATCGGAGTGACCAGCCCCACAGCGGTCTTGGAGTTGGCGGCGACGACCGGAGCGACCACCCCCGCTAACAACGGGCTTCGGGTGGTGAACTCCACGAACTCCGCCGGCAACAACGCCGTTCTAGCAGCAGCAGTGGCGGGCGCCAGTGCGGGCAGTCCCTTTGTGTCATTGGATATCTCCGGAATCAATGGCTGGTCCATCGGTGTGGACAATGCGGACTCGGACAAACTCGTCTTCAAAAACAGCTGGGACTTCTTGAACAACCCGAAAATGGCCATCGATACCTTAGGCAATGTCGGCATCGGAACCACCAGCCCGGCGGCGAAGTTGGATGTGAATGGCGTTGGCCGCTTCGGAAGCGATTCGGCAAAAATCGGGACTGTCGATGTGGGCTTTTACGGGGATTCCGGAAATATCGCCCTCCGCGCACCGG
>JBEDKU010000126.1:0-2613 GCA_041172045.1 Verrucomicrobiota bacterium
GTGGTGTCCACCCAGTAAACCGAACCGTCCTTCGCTCGGTTTTTCATCTCGCCTTTCCAGACACTGCCTTTCATGACCGTCTGCCAAAGTTCCTGGAAAAACGCATCGGAATGATGCCCGGAGTTCACGATCCGGTGGTCCTGGCCGATCAGTTCCTCCAGCCGATACTTGGAAATCGCGCAAAATTTATCGTTGGCGTAGGTGATGATGCCGTCCGAGTCGGTGATGGAGACGAGGGCGTGTTCGTCGAGGGCGGCCTTGAAATCGGTGAGCGACGCATTGGCCTGCTGAAGCTCGCGGGTGCGGTCTTCCACCCGTTTCTCCAACCCGGCGTTGAGGCTGCGGATTTCCTCTTCCGCCTGTTTGCGCTCGCTGATGTCGCGGACGATGGCCTGCAGCAGCAGTTTCCCTCCCAGTTCGACCAAGTTCAGGCTCACATCGGCCGGGAACGTGGTTCCATCGACCTTGCGGTGCGTCCATTGGAAAAACTGTGGCTGGCCGGCGAGCGCGGTACCGATCTTCTCGGCTGCGGACTCGGTTGATGGCCGGCCGTCCGGCTGGACCAGCGAGGACAAGTCGTGGATCGTGTGTCCCACGATCTGGTCGCGCGAGTGACAGTGGAACAATTCCAGCGTGCGCAGGTTGCAGTCGATGAAGCGGTCACCGTCGATGATGAGAATCGCATCACCCGCGTTTTCGAACAGGGTGCGGAATTTCTTTTCACTTTCCTGAAGGGCTTCCTCCGCGAATTTCCGCTTGATGGCGATGCGCACCACATGCACGGCCCGCTCGACCATCTCCAACTCAACGGCGACGGGGTGGCGCGGCTCCCGATAGTAAATGGCGAAGGTGCCGAGGACATTCTCAGCGGAACCGAGAATCGGAGTGGACCAACAGGCGTGCAAGTCGTGCTTCGAGGCCAGCTCGCGGTAGTCGACCCAGAGCGGATCGGTGGCGATGTCCTCGACGATGACCTGCCGTTTGGTATAGGCGGCCGTCCCGCAGGAACCTCCCACCGGGCCGATGGCCGTGCCGTCAACCGCGCGGTTATAGGCTTCCGGCAGGCTGGGTGCAGCACCGTGACGAAGGTGGATGCCGTCGTCGTCGAGCAGGAGGACCGAGCAAAGCGCGCCGGGGAGTTGTTTCTCCAAGCTCAGCATCAAGCGGTCGAGCACCTTGTGCAGCGGGGCCACGCTGCCGATCAATTCCAACGCGCTTTTCTCCCAGGCGAGCATTTCCAGCGCCTCGGTCCGCTCGGTGATGTCCATGACCACAGAGGCGATGCCAGCGACGGTGCCGTGCTCGTCGATGAGCGGGGTGTTATACCATTCGCAAAGAATCGATGTGCCGTCCTTGCTGACATTCGCATTGGTGGCCCGCTCGCCGCCGGCTTTTTCGAGGAGTGCCCGCATGATCCCGTCCACCATGGGCCGGAACTCCTCCGGGACGATGAATGACGCGTGGCGCCCCACCGCCTCCTCACGGGTGTAGCCGAAAATCGTCCGTGCCGCAGGATTCCACTGGGTCACCCGGAAATCGGTGTCCCACTCGATCACTCCCATCGGCGTCTGCTCGAAGTGGAGGCGCAGTTTCTGGTTGGCATCCCGCAAGGCTTCCTCCGTTTTCTTGCGGGCGGTGATGTCGAAACCGGCGCCGACCAACCCGATGATCTCGCCGTCACTGTCGCGCAGCGGCACCTTGTTGATCAGCAAAACCTGTTTGTCGCCGCCGGGAGGCTCCTTGGTCACCTCGACATCCACCAAAGGCCCGCCATTCAAGACGGCCAACTCGGCGCTTCGCATGCCCGCCGCGGTTTCGGGCGGATAGAAGTCGGCGTCGGTCTTGCCGATCAACTCGTCGGGTGAGGCGGTGCCCATGCATTTGGCGCAGGCGGCGTTGGCCAGCAGGAACCGGCTGTCGCGGTCTTTCACAAAGACGACGCTGGGCAGAAGTTCCACCAGGGTGCGCAGCAGGTTCTGCTCGTGCGCCAGCGCCTCTTCGGCATTCTTGCGGTCGGTGATATCGGTGTGCGCGACGATGGCACCGACGGCGCTCCCCAGCGGTTGAAGAACATCCATCGCGAACCAGCGGGCGCATTCCGGCGCGTCGCACGGATATTCCAGTGAGAAACGCTTTTGGGTTCCCGCCAGTACTGACTTGATGCCGGCGACGGCGGCTTTTGCGTAAATGTCGCCGTCATCGCAGGCCGAGTGACAAACGCCGAAGTAGTCTACGCCCGGGCCGATTTTCTCCAGCAGCGGATTGCCATTCGCACGGGCGAATTGCAGCCACGGCTCGTTCACCGCGAGAATTTTCCCAACTTTGTCGAGGACTGCGATGTGCGCGGGTAATGAGTTGAGAATGTCTCGCTGGAACGCCTCGCTCCGCTTGAGTTCCTCCTCCGCCTGCTTGCGCTCGGTGATGTCTTTCACCGAGGCCGCGTAGTTGACGATGTCGCCGTTCCTGTTTCTGACGCCGTAGGGGCTGACACTCACCGGAAACCGTTCGCCATTGGCCCGCATGAAGATCAATTCATATTTCGCATTCCCGCCCTCCAAGGTCTCGTCGAGAGCCGCTTGAATCCGTTCGTATTCCTCCGGTGGCCAGTAGGGA
>JBEDKU010000127.1:0-3343 GCA_041172045.1 Verrucomicrobiota bacterium
GCGGACGCCCGAACCAGAATGCCATGCCGAGCGCGATTACGATGATCACCCAGCCGCCAAAAAAATTCCGACGCTTCGGCTTTTGAGGGCGCGGGCCAATGTACTCAATCGTGCTGTAAAATCCGGGGCGCGGGCGAGGCATGAATTAATTTGTTAAGGGGATTGAAGCAAACTCCCGCCCCAAACGCCACCAAATTTCCAAGTTTTTCCCCTCCCGCCATGAGGCGAGCGGAGCAGCGGAAGTCCGGCGGCGGGAGTCACCCTGTCGAGACCGGGAAATCGTCTTGAACCACGGACGCCGTCCGCCTCATCTTCAAGAGCCTCGGAAAAGATCATCCCCTCGACCCCGCTCCCGCCATGAATGCCGTTGAAAACCAGATTTCTCCCGCGTCTCCCGAACTCTGTCCCACGCCGGGCGTCCGCACCGGATCGAGTGCTGCCGATCTCAAGCAAGCGTTCCTCGACAACCTGTATTGCCGGCTCGGGCGCATGCCGGGCACGGCGACGGTCAATGATGAATACACCGCACTGGCGCTGACCGTCTGTGACCGGGTGATGGCGCAGGCCGTCCGGACCCTCGAGGGCTACGCCGCGCGGGATGAGCGCGTGGTGGCCTACCTCTCCGCGGAATTTCTGCCCGGCCCGCACCTGGCGAACAATCTCTTCGGCCTCGGCATCGTGGACGAGGTCCGCCAGGCGATGTCGGAGCTGGGCCTGGATCTGGGGCGCATCATCGGCCAGGAAGAGGAGCCAGGTCTCGGCAATGGCGGGCTGGGGCGGCTGGCGTCCTGTTATCTCGATTCGCTCGCGTCGCTGGAGGTGCCGGCAATCGGATATGGCATCCGTTACGAGTTCGGGATTTTCGACCAGACGATCCGGGACGGCTGGCAGGTCGAGGTGACCGACAAGTGGCTGCGCTTCGGCAATCCGTGGGAAATCGTCCGGCCGGAGATCGCCTACGACGTGAAATTCGGCGGGCGCACGGAAGCGTGGACCGACGATCACGGCCGCCACCGCGTGCGCTGGATTCCGGACACCGAGGTCAAGGGCGTGGCCTACGACACGCCGATCCTCGGCTTCCGTGTCCCCACGTGCAACTGGCTGCGGCTGTGGAAGGCCGAGGCGGTGGAGTCGTTCGATTTCGCGGCGTTCAACTACGGCGACTACTACCGCGCGGTCGAGGACAAGATGGAGTCGGAAAACATCACCAAGGTTCTCTATCCGAACGACGAGGTCGCCCAGGGCAAGATGCTCCGCCTCCAACAGCAGTTCTTTTTCGTCACCTGTTCGTTGCAGGACATGATCCACGTGAATGAGCTGATGGGCCGGCCGCTCGACAAGTTTCACGAGAAATGGGCGGTGCAGTTGAACGACACGCATCCATCCATCGCCGTCGCCGAACTGATGCGGCTGCTGGTGGACGAGCATCTGATGGACTGGGACACCGCTTGGCAGGTGACGCGGCGGACCTTCGCCTACACGAACCACACGCTGCTGCCGGAGGCGCTCGAGAAATGGCCGGTCAGCCTGTTCCGCCAGCTCCTGCCGCGGCATTTCGAGATCATCTGTGAGATCAACGCGCGTTTCCTCGACGAAGTGCGCGCCAAGTTCCCGGGCGACGACGCGCGGGTGGCCCGCATGTCGCTGATCGATGAAAGCGGCGGCCGCTTCATCCGCATGGCGAATCTAGCAACCGTCGGCAGCCATCACGTGAACGGCGTGGCGAGACTGCATTCCGAGCTGCTGGTGAAGACGGTGATGAAGGACTTCGCCGAGATGTGGCCGGAGAAATTCCTCAACATCACCAACGGCGTCACGCCGCGCCGCTTCGTGGTGGTGAGCAATCCGCCGTTGGCCCGCTTGATCGCCGGCCGCATCGGCGGCGGATGGCTGCGCGACCTTTCCCGGCTCCGTGAGTTGGAGCCGCTGGCGGATGACCCGGAATTCCGGGCGCAATGGCGCGAGGTGAAACTCAACGCCAAACGGGACCTCGCCGCGCTGATCGTGGAGCGCACCGGCGTCGTGGTGGACCCCGCGTCGATGTTCGACATCCAGGCGAAGCGGCTCCACGAGTACAAGCGCCAGCACCTGAACGTGCTTCACATCCTCACGCTCTATCTGCGGCTCAAGCGCGACCCGCAGGCGGAGGTGCCGGCGCGCGCCTTCATCTTCGGCGCCAAAGCCGCGCCGGGATATTTCATGGCCAAGCTCATCATCAAGCTCATCCACTCGGTGGCGGAGGTGGTGAACCACGACCCCGCCGTCCGCGGGCGCTTGAAGGTGGTTTTCTTCCCGGACTTCAACGTGAAAAACGCGCAGCACATCTATCCGGCGGCCGATCTGTCCGAGCAGATTTCCACCGCGGGCAAGGAGGCGTCCGGGGCCGGCAACATGAAATTCGCGCTCAACGGCGCGCTCACCATCGGCACGCTCGACGGCGCGAACGTGGAAATCCGCGAGGAGGTGGGTGCGGAGAATTTTTTCCTCTTCGGGCTCAATGCCGGGCAGGTGCATGAAATGTCAGCCCGTGGCTATCAGCCGCACGAGTTCTACGGGCGGAACGCGGCGCTGCGCGAGGTGCTGGATTTCATCGCGTCCGGCGCGCTGGCGGGCGGTGACACGAACCTCTTCCGCCCGCTGGTGGACAATCTGCTCTGGCACGATCCCTTCCTGGTGCTGACGGACTATCAGGCTTACGTGGATTGCCAGAACGAGGTTTCCGCGCTGTGGCGTTCGCCTGAGGAATGGACGCGCAAGTCCATCCTGAACACGGCGCGGATGGGCAAGTTCTCGTCGGACCGCTCGATCCGCGAATACTGTGCGAAGGTCTGGCAGGTGACGCCGGCGGCGCGGCGTTAGAAACGCGGATCGTTGGGATTTCCGCCGGAGAGGATGTAGGCGTAGAGGTCGAGCAGCTCGTCCGGGTTGAGCGCGTTGAGCAGGCCGGGCGGCATCATTGAGACGGTGTGAGGCTTGCGCTCGGTGATGTCGGCATCGGCGACGGGGGTGAGCGCGTTGGGGGCGAAGGCGCTGGTCATAACGAAGAGCGTGTTGTTTTCCTCGACGACGACGCGGCCGACGACGGTCTGGCCATTTTTGAGGGTGATGACCTCGCTCGGATATTGGTCGCTGATGACCTTGGAAGGTTCGGTGATGTTTTCGGTAAGGTCGCGGATGGTGTAGCGGTTGCCGGATCCGGTGAGGTCCGGGCCGGTGTTGCCGCCCTGGCTGCCGAAGTGGTGGCACTGGATGCAGAGCACGGCGGAGAACATGGCTTTGCCGTTTTCGAAATTGCGCTTTTTCAGGCCGGTCTCGGCGAGGGCGACGATCTCGTCGGTGGTGT
>JBEDKU010000128.1:0-3417 GCA_041172045.1 Verrucomicrobiota bacterium
CGGTAATGGCGGTGAAGGTCTTGATGACCGCGCCGCCTTGATTCCAGATCGAACCGGTGAACTTGACGGTGCTGCCGATGTCGATGACTTCCAGTTTCAAGGTATAGAAAGTGGAGGCGGCGAAACCCACGTTATAGAACTGCGTGGTGCCAAGCTGGGTGCCGACGCCGGCGATGTTCGGGTTGCTGTCGGAGTCCCACACGCGGAAATCGGCACCGGAGTCGGTGAGGCGGAAAATGGCCGCGTAGCCGGTGGTGGGGGTGGTGCTTTGTGGCGCCTTGACGTAGAAGCCGAACGAGGTGCCCGCGGGGCCGGGCTGAGGGTTGGCCTGGTAGTAGTCCACCTGGATGGTCATTCCACTCGTCCCGCCGAAGGTGTCGTAGGGAGAGTTGATCGTGGTTCCACCGCTGCCTGCGGACCCTCCGGTGGCATGGGTGTTGAAGATGGTGCTGGTGGCCGTGCCGGCACCGGTGTCGGTGCGGACGAGATAGCCGCCGCTGTTGCGCGAGACGAAAGCGCCGCTGGCTTTTTCGGCGAAATTGTTGTCATAAGCCGCGTTGTCGCTGAAGTCGACGAGCACCGACGCTTGGGAAGCGCTGGTGCCGGCAAACAGGGCTGCGACGAGGGTTCTGAGACGGGGGATGGAAGTCATTCTCAGGGTGCGGTGGTTTTTGACGGGAGGTTGCCTGCGGGAATTACGGGTTCACGACCACCCGGAGCCGGGCGAAGTTTTTGGCGGGACCGTTGGGGATGGTGGCGGAGATGATGGCGCTGTCATTTTGCACATAAGCGCCGACTTCGGCCCACGGGATGGATACGCCGAGATCGGATGAAATTTCGATGCGATAGCTCAGGTCGGAGTTGCCGGAGGTGGCGGTGCGTTTGTTGAAGGTCAGCAGGTTGCCGGAATAGGTCCCGGGCGCGCCATCGGAGCCGGCGAAGTTGGTGCTCAAGCCGTATTCCACGCCGTTGGGGATGCCGTCGTTGTCGGAGTCTCCATTGACGCCGCCGGTGACGCCGTTGGCGGAGGCCCAGCCGGCGAAGTTCGCCGGTGCGCCGGTTTGCGTCAGGATGGCCTGGGTGCCGCTGGATATATCGACGGCGTAGCCTGATGGGACGGTCATCGTTCCGACCACACTGGTGCCCTCGGCGATGACGTAGGGGCCGGTGAAGCCGCCCAGCAGGGAGACCGTTAGGTTGGCGCCGGTGAGATCGACCGCGCCGGTGGACATCAGCTTGTCGCAGGCCGCGCCATTGACTTCCACCGCGAGCGTGCCGGCGACGGTGATGGCACCGGTGGTGAGGGTGCCGGTGCCGGCATCGCCCGGAGCGAGCGTGGCAGCGGCGAGCACCGAGGTGGCGCCGATGAGAGTGCCGGTGCCGCCGAGGGTGCCGGTGGTCACGGTGGTGCCGCTGGCGTAGGTGTTGGTGCCGTTCATGACGAGCGTGCCGTTGCCGGTCTTGATGAGGCCGCCGTTGGAGAATCCGTTGGCGAAACGCGTGGTGTTGTTGACCTCGAATTTCCTAACGATGGCATTTAGGTTGGTGCTGGTCACGCTGGTGAAGCTCAGGCTGCCGGTGCCACCGCTGGCCGCGCCGAAGACGTAGGTGTTGGTGGCGTTGCCGCTGGTGATGATGATGGGCTTGCCGATCGTCCTCGCGGTGGCGTCGGTGCTGCGGATGCCGGTGGTGACGCCGGTGCCCGCGTTGATGGTGAAGGAGCCCGCGCTGGTGCCGAGCGATGAGTCGCTTCCAATGACGAGCATGCCGCCTTCGAGGTTCATGGTGCCGGTCCAGGCGGGGTTGCCGGTTTGCAGGGTGAGTGTGCCGGTGGCGTTTCTCTTGTTAACAGCGCCGCTGCCGGTGATGGCGCCGGTGGTGACGGTGATGTCGCCACCCGCGTAGGTTCCTGTCGTTCCTGCTTGGAAACTCACGGCGTTGGTGCCGAGGCTGATGCCGCCGCTGATGGTCAGGCTGTTGCCGGCGGTGTTCGCCGCGCCGATGCGAGAGCCGCTGGCGACGGTGATGCCGCCGGCGTAGGCATTGGCTCCGGACTCGTTGTGGAGGGCGCCGATCAGGGTGTCGGACGGGCCGCCGTTCAGCGTGAGTGTGTTGGTGACGTTAATGTTGTCGCGCAGGCGGAGTTCTCCGCCGGCGCTCACGGCGACCGCGCCGCCGCCGAGGGCTCCGGCGTTGGAAATACTGAGTCGTGCGTTGTTACTAACGGAAGTGCCGGCGCTGTAGTCGTTGGCGGCGCTCAAGCGGACATGGCCGAAGGTGGTGCCGTTGCCGACGATTAGATTGCGCGCGCTGGTGAGTTGGTTGGTCTGGTTGAGGACCAGCGTGTGGGCGTTGGAGATGCTGTGTCCGATCCGATAGGTGCTGCCGGCGGGGACGAGGGTACCGGAGTAGGTCACGATGTTCGGCGCGCCGAGGTCGACGAGGCTGGACATGCCGAGGAAGAGGCTGTTATAGCCTGTCAGATCGACGTTTTGGCTGTTGGTGATGCCGGTGAGCATGATGGATCCCGTCGAGGACGTGCTGATCCGGCCGCTGGTGAGCCAATCCTGGAGCGTGGCATTGGCACCGCTGCCGACGAGGCCACCGCTGGTTCCGATCTGGATGGAACCGGTGGGTGGCAGGGAAAGGGCGGTTTGAAACTCGATGGCGCCGCTGGTGATGGAAAATCCGCCGCTGAACGCGCTGTTGTCCCCGTTCAAACGGATGTGGGTGGAACCCGCCGCCAGGGCCAGCAGTTGTGAGCCGCTGGTGTTGAAGGCGAAGGTCCGTGCGCTGAATCCGCTTGCCGCGAGCGTGCCGCCCCCGGTGCCGATGGTCAGCGCACGGCCGGTGCCGACCGCGTAGGTTCCATCACCCAAACTGCGGAGAATCGCCCCGTTGCTCAGACCGACCGCTTCGCCGATCGCGCCGAGTTGGGGGTTGGCGGTGATATCGCTGGCACCGTTGAGGCGGAGTTCGCCGCCGGTGATGGAGAGGCCGCCGGAAAAAGTGTTGGCTCCGGAAAAGGTGATGGTTCCGCTTCCGTCCTTGGTCAATCCGGTGCTGCCGGCGATGATCGCGCTGATCGTGAAGAACGGTTTGACCGTCCCTGTTGGCTCAATATGCAGAAGCGGGGTGGTCGTGCCGTCATTGACGAACTCAAGCGTGTTTCCCGAGACGGTGAAGGTCGGGGTGGTGGTGGCCGATGTCGGGCCGATGCCGGTGAAGTTCAGAAGATTGAGTTGAAAATTACCGGCGTTGTCGTTGTTCGAGACCACGGCCACGGCGGATGCGAGCGGTCCGCCGGTGAGTGTCAGGGTGGTGGTGGAAGCGCTGAGGGGAATTGCATCCCAGTTGGTTCCCGCGCTCCATGGATCGGTGCCGGAAGTGGCCCGGGTGTAGGTGAAGGTGGCTGCC
>JBEDKU010000129.1:0-6731 GCA_041172045.1 Verrucomicrobiota bacterium
GTTCCCAACGGCTTTGAGCCGTCCGATGGCGTCGGTCGGGATCTTGACCGCGATCAAGGGCGGTTGGGCATGATCGGCGATTTCACCTTCCTGCCGAATTACGATGGTTTGAGATGGTTCATGCGCGAAGTCTGGCAGAAGGTTCGCGAAAAAGTGCCAGCGGCCGAACTGCGGTTGGTCGGGAAGGGCAGCGTGGAGATCGCCGCGGAGTACGGAGGCATGGGAGTGGCGGGCTTGGGATTCGTGCCGGACGTCGCGGAGGAAATGGCCGCCTGGTCGTGCATGGTCGTGCCCACTCGGTTGGGCGGCGGGACGCACTTGAAGGTGGCGGAGGGCCTCGCGCGGCGGGTCCCGCTGGTCACGACGGCACACGGATCCCGGGGCTATCAACTGGTTTCCGGAGAGCACGCCTACATCGCGGATGCTCCGGATGACTTCGCGCGGAGCTGCGTGACACTGCTGAACGAGTCGAGTGTCCGTGAGGGGCTGAGCGAGGCCGGATGGCAATTGTTCGATAAACATTTTTCCTGGGATTCGATCCAGCCCGCGGTGGTGCGCACGGTGGAGGACTGCTTGTCACGGAAGACGCGGGAAAAACCGAATCAAAGATGAAAGTAGGCGTATTCACGATCTTCGCGGTCCCAAACTACGGGGCGATGCTGCAGGCGCACGGCTTGTCCTCACACCTGCGTCGGGAGGGAATCGATGCCGAGGTCGTCAACTACCGGCAGCCCGAACTGGAGGGTTACTTCCGTTTCAAATGGAGCTTCCCGCCCGCCGTCAACCATTGGAGAAGACTGCGGAATGGCGATCGCTTCGTGGAGAAAACGATTCCGACCAGCAAGATCATCACCCGGAGTCTCGATGAACTGCGGGACCAGCTTCAGGGGTATGACGCCTTCATCACCGGCAGCGACCAAGTCTGGTTTACAGGGCCGGTACAATTCTATGATCCCATGTTTTTCCTTGATTTTCCTGCTCTTGGGAAACGCAAGATCAGCTACGCGGCCAGCGCTGGAGGAAATGAGACCTTCGGCGCGTTCGAGGGGCGGGTGAAGACGGCTCTAGCGGATTTTGATCACCTCGGCGTGCGCGACGCTCACACGGAATCGCTGATCCGCCACCTCACCGACAAGCCCATCACCCGCACCGTTGATCCGGTGTTTCTTTACGGGTTCGAAGAACTCCTTTCTAGCGAACCGCCCTCAAAAGAACCTTATATTCTGGTGTTCGGCGACTTTCGCGGGGATCTCGCCAAGGTGGTTCGCGAGGCACGCGCCGCCACGGGCATCAACAAGGTGGTCACCCTGCAATATCCCTGTCCGGAAGCGACCATCCGTCTATCGTCGGCGGGGCCCGCCGAATGGCTCAATCATTTCCGCCATGCCTCTTATGTCGTCACTTCGTATTTCCACGGCACGGTTGCCGCGGTGAAATTCAAACGCCCCTTTGTCGCGGTGCCGACTCCCGGACGGCGGCATAAAGTCGCGACCTTGCTGGAGCCGGTGGGCCTCCGGGAGCGTTGTTTTCTCGACGCCAAGGAGCTCGATCGACTTCCAGAAATCCTCCGCCAGACGCCTGACTGGGCTCAAGTAGAAGCCAAGCTGAAGCCGATGATTTCTTCATCGAAAGCGTTTCTCAAAAGCGCGTTGACCTGAAGCGCGGTCTACAGTTTCCAGAACCCACCCATGCCTCCGCTTCCCGCCATCAGCGTTGTGATCCCCACCTTCAATCGGGCGAAGGTGGTCTCCGCAGCCATCGAAAGTGTGTTCGCGCAAAGCCATCCCGCGGCGGAAATCATCGTCGTTGATGATGGATCGTCAGACGATACCCGGCAGGTTCTGGCTTCCTATGGCGACCGCATCCGAGCCATCAGTCAGGAGAACGGTGGTCTGAGCGCGGCGCGCAACACGGGTATCCGGGCGGCAACCAGCGAATGGGTGGCTTTCCTCGACGACGACGACGCCTATGTGCCGGAGCGCCTCGCAATCGCCGCCGAGACTATCAGCATCCACCCGGACATCGACGTGCATGCGACCAACACGGCGATTGTCAACGAGGATGGCTCAGAGCTCGACATGTTCGCCATCCGCGGGCGTCACGCCGCCGAGCACATGCGGGTGGACCGCCCCTTGGAATGGGTGCTCGGTGGCTGCTTCTTCGCCCAGACGCTTGTGGTGAGGAAAGTCGCCTTGGTGGAGGCTGGTTATTTTCGAAAAACCTTCTACGAGGACATGGACCTGTTCGTGCGCCTCGCCGCACGCGGGCCGTGGACGGTGGATGTGAGGAAATGCCTGCGGTTGCAGCGGTTGCCCGGTCAGGATCTCAATCTATCGAGTATCTGGCGTTCCAAGCCGGTCGAGAATTTTGAAGCATTATCGAGGATTCACCGCGAGGCGCTGGCCATTCCGGGACTATCAGAAAATGAGGAGCGTTTCGTCGAGTCCGGCCTGGCGACGAATCTGTTCGAACTCGGATGTGCGCTGTCTGACGCGGGAGACAAGTCGCGCGCCCGGGATTGCTTCGCAGAAGCCGCCGGGAAATATCCGAAGCCGCACAGCCGCTTCAAGGCGCGGATGGCGTCCCTGGTCGGAGTGTCCGCGCTGAGGGCGGTAGGCATGATCCGCGGGCGCCGCGGGGTGTTTCGTTCTTCCCAAGCTTGAGTTGACCAACTAACAAATATTGGCTTATGTGTGGATTTGTAGGAATGAGGCGTTTCGACAACCGTCCGGTTGACGAGGCGGAACTGCGGAAAATGGCGGCTAAACTCGAGCATCGCGGACCGGACGGTGATGGGTACCGGGTGTTTGGCGACGTCGGTTTCGGGCACAAGCGACTCTCGATCATCGATCTAGCGGGCTCGCCCCAGCCGATGAGCTCGGCGAACGGTCCCTCCCACATCACCTTCAACGGCGAGATTTTCAACTATCAGAGTGTGCGGCTTGAACTGGAGCGGAGTGGCGTGACGCTTCGAACGCACGGCGATACCGAGGTCCTCCTGGAAACACTGCGCCTGAAAGGTCTCGCCGGACTTGCGGATCTGAACGGACAGTTCGCCTTCGGTTATTTCGATGAGGAAAAGGACGAACTTCTGCTGGTCCGCGACCGCATGGGAATCCTGCCGATGTATTATCACGAAGGTCAGGGTTTCATCGCGTTTGCGAGCGAAGTGAAAGCCCTGTTGCCGGTCGCGGGGCCGCCTGAGATCGACGACGACGCGGTGGAGGAGTATCTCACCTATGGATCGGTGCCGCCTCCCCGCACGCTTTTCCGAGGGATCCGCAAACTGGCTCCGGGCACGGCGTTGCGCATCGGCCGCGACGGGAAGATCCGCTCGGAAGTTTATTGGGCCCTGCCGGCGAAACAACAGGGCGCATTGTTGGATGGGGACGCCGCGCTGCGCGAGGTGGACCAGAAACTGAGTGACGCCGTGGCCCTCCGACTGGTGGCGGACGTGCCGGTGGGTGCCTATCTGAGTGGCGGGCTGGATAGCAGTCTGACCGTTGCTTTGATGAAAAAACTCCGCGAGGGCGGCGAGGTCCAGACATTCGCCGCGGGTTTTTCGGATCCGCGTTTCGACGAGCTGCCTTACGCCCGCCAGGTCAGCGAGGCGGTGGGCACCACGCACAACGAGGTGATGGTTTCCGCAGGGGATTTCCGCGAGTTGTGGGAGACCCTCACCTGGCATCGCGACGGACCTATCAGCCAGGCGGCGGATGTCGCGATCTACAAGATCGCCAAACAGGCGCGGAGCGAAGTCAAGGTGCTGCTCTCGGGCGAGGGGAGCGATGAGATTTTTGGCGGTTATCCGAAATACGCGTTCGAGCCCAAGCTCGCGCCGCTCAGCCGGATTCCCGCGTCGCTGCGGGTGCCGGCCTTCCGTGCGGCGGAGCGTCTGCTGCCGGAATCAAAAAACCGCGCGCGGCAGGCGGCACGCGCGCTGACTTCGCGCAGCACCGGCGAACGGATGCAGACGTGGTTCGGGCCGTTCACCTGGTTCGAGCGCCGCGCCTTGCGGCAGGGGTTCGGGTCGTTCCGTGACCCAGGACAGTGGGAGAGGGCCGAGGGCGACCATCTTCGGCGCATGCTTTACGTGGACTGCCACACGTGGCTGGCGGACAATTTGCTAGAGCGCGGCGACCGCATGTCGATGGCGGCAAGCATTGAAAACCGGCCGCCGTTCCTCGACCACGAATTGGTCGAGCTGGCCTTCCGGGTTTCTTCTTCCATGAAGATCAAGGGAATGAGCGGTAAGTGGCTGGTCAAGGAAATCGCCCGCCGGCATCTGCCGGAAAACATCGTGGACCGCAAGAAGGTGGGCTTCAAAGTCCCGCTGGACGAGTGGTTCCGCGGCCCGCTGAAGGACTACACGCACGATCTTTTGCTAGGACCGGACTCGTTCGTGAGTTCCTACTTCGACCGCGGGGTGATCCAGGCGATGCTTTCCGACCACCTCGCCTGCCGGCGCAACGAGGAGCAGCGGCTTTGGACCCTGATGGGTCTGGAAGTCTGGCACCGGGTGTTTTTCCGCAATTCCGACTCCACGCACGCGCAGTGAGGAATACCCATCAGGTCACCTTCGTGCTTCCGGGCGACCATCGCTCCGGCGGTGTCCGCGTGACCGTATTGATGGCGAACCTTTTGCTGGAGCGGGGGCATCGTGTGAGGATCGTGTGTCCGAAAAAGCGGTTTCTCACCCAGGAGGGCCTCAAGCGGATCGTCCGCAGCGTGCTAAACCGGGGACACAACGACGGCTGGCTCCATCAGTTCCGCGGGAGCTTGGAGACCTATGGGAAACTCGACGATCTGGATTACGCATCTGACGAAACCGTTATCGCGGTGGGCACTTACATGGTGGCCGAAGTCAGGGAAATGAAGAAGCCGGTGATGAAGGTCCGTTTCAACCATGGATTTCCCGCTCAACCCGACGCGGCCCAGATCGCGGCATGGCACGGACGCATGCCGACCATCACGGTGTCGCACACGCTAATACCCCGGTTGCAGGCACAGACCGACGGCAGCGTGTGGGGGGTGGTTCCTAACGGAATTGATCCAAATGAATATTTTTCCGACCCATCGACACTCCGCGACGGGATCGGGGCGTTGTACAACCCTCATCCGAACAAGGCTCCGGAGAATCTGCTAGCCGTTCTGTGGGACTGCCACCAGCGGTGGCCGGGTGTGCTGCAGCGCGTGTTCGGCACGGAGGCCAGACCGGCGGGACTGGAACATGTGGAATACACCCGGCTGCCGTCTGTGGACGCCGCCCGTGAAATTTACAACCGCAGCAAGGTCTGGCTTCTGACCAGCCGGACGGAGGGGCTGCCGGGGGTGGTCCTCGAAGCCATGGCCTGCGGGTGCGTGGTCGTCAGCACGGACAACGAGGGCAGTCTCGAAATCATGCGGGACGGGGAAAACGGCGTCATCGTTCCGCGGGACGATGTGGCCGCCCACGTCGAAGCGGTGGGACGGGTTCTGGCGGATGAACCGCTGCGGCAAGCGCTTTCGGACGGTGCGCAACGGACGAGCCAGGGCTTCACCTGGCAGCGGGCGGCAGACCGGATGGAGGCGTTTTTAGCGGATCTACCCGGGATGGACGCCTTGGAGTCGGTCCGGGATTTCAAAGAATCATGAGAACCATCAAGAGACTTGAGGATGTCGTCGACTGGCGGCTGTGCCTCGGCTGCGGGGCCTGTGCCTACATTTGTCCCAGGTGGAAAATCACCATGGAGGATGTGGTCGACGAGGGACTGCGTCCGAAAATCGCCGGAGGTGACTGCGAGGGATGCACGCTGTGTCTCGATGTCTGTCCTTCCGTCGCAGTGGATCAATCGGCGGCGCGGGAACGTCCGGGCATCCTGGCAGAGGCGCTGGACGCCTTCGGTCCCATTTTGGAAATCTGGGAGGGCCACGCGGCGGACCCGGAGATCCGGTTCAAGGGATCGTCGGGAGGAGCGTTGACCGCATTGGCACTCCATTGCCTTGAAAACGAACGGATGTCCGGCGTGCTCCACATCGGCCAGGATCCGGCGGACGCCGCGCGGAATTCCACCCGCCTGAGCCGGACGCGCGACGAATTGATGAAGTGCGTGGGCTCCCGCTACGCGCCGGCTTCGGTTTGCGACCGTCTTGATCTCGTAGAGAACGCCGACTCGCCTTGTGTGGTGATCGGCCAGCCGTCCGAGATTTCCGCACTGGAAAAGGTGCTGGGGAAAAAACCCGCGCTCGCTAACAAAATCGGATTGACTCTTTCGTTCTTCTGCGCGGGTTCGCCCGCCACCCGAGGAACCCTTGACCTGATGAAGCTCTATGACGCCGAGCCAGCCAAGGTCGATTACATGAGATACCGAGGATTTGGCTGGCCCGGATATTTTTCCACCCGCGGCAAGGGGGAGGAGGCCACCAACGAGCATCTGGTCTATCGAGAGGCGTGGGCGTTTCTGCAGAAATACCGGCCTTACTCGACCCACCTGTTTCCGGACGGCTCCGGCGAGGACGCCGACATTTCCTGCGGTGATCCGTGGTATCGCAAGGTTGAGGCCGGTGAACACGGCTCGTCGCTGATCGTCGTCAGGACGGAGCGCGGACGCGACATTTTGAAGCGGGCGGTGGATGCCGGAGCACTTGTGGCGAAGCCCGCCACGTATGAGCAACTTGACAAGTCGCAGGGGTACTTGACGCAGAAACGCGGGGCCGTGTGGGGACGTCTGCTAGCGTTCAGGCTTCTAGGA
>JBEDKU010000130.1:0-3172 GCA_041172045.1 Verrucomicrobiota bacterium
CACGGCGAGCGGTCCCGAACAATTCACGGTCCTGCTCAGCGGCGCAAGCGGGGCGACCATCTCCGACGCCACCGGCACTGGAACGATCCTTCCCGACAATACGCCCGCTCTTTCCATCGCCGATGCCATCACCACGGAAGGCAACAGCGGCACCAAGACACTGTCCTTCACCGTCAATCTGACAGGCTCCACCTCAGGCGTGGTGACCGTGGCCTACGCGACATCCAACGGCACCGCCACCGTGGGTGGCGACTACAGCGCGACGAGCGGCACGCTCACCTTCAATCCCGGTGAATCCAGCAAGTTGGTGAATGTCACCATCGTCGGCGATACGACCGAAGAGGCAAACGAGACCTTCACGTTAAATCTATCCAACCCCTCGTCCGGCGTGGCGCTTGCGTACGCATCCGCCACGGGCACGATCACCAATGACGACGTGGTCATTCACGTTTCAACCAACAGCCCAAGCGCCTATGAAGGCGATAGCGGGTCCAGCCCGGTGGTCTTCACGATCACGCTCAATCCGGCGGCGGTGACTCCGGTCAGTCTGTCTGTCGTCACCCAAAACGGTTCCGCGGTGGCAGGCAGCGACTATCAGTCGCTGAGTCAGACGGTGAATTTCGCCTCTGGAGAAACTCAGAAAACCGTCGTCGTCCAGGTGATTGGCGATCAGACTGAGGAAACGTCGGAGTCCTTCGTTCTGCTTCTATCAAATCCATCAGGTGGCCTGGTGATCGACACGCCAAGCGCCACCGGCACCATTTTCGACAACGACGGCAGCGCTCACGGCAAAGCGCCCGCCGGAGCCTATAGCTTTGCGGAGGTGTTGCAGAAATCGTTGTATTTCTTCAGCACCCAGCGGGCAGGGGACTTGCCGACCGGATTCCGTGTCGCCTGGCGCGGCGATGCGGCGGTCAACGATGGTGCGGACGTCGGTCGCGATCTTAGCGGCGGTTGGTTTGATGCGGGGGATCACGTGAAGTTCAACTTCGCCATGGCGGCCAGCGCCACGGTGCTCGCCTGGTCCGGAGTCGAGTATCCGGCAGGCTTCAATGAAACCGGCCAGATGCCTTATCTGTTGGATGAGCTGAAGGTGGCTTGTGATTATTTCCTGAAATGCCACGTCACCGATGCCAATGGCGACACCTTTGAATACTTCGGCCAGGTCGGCAATGGCAGCGCGGACCACGGTTATTGGGGACCTGCGGAAACCATGACGATGGCGCGCCCGTCCTACAAGGTCACCCGCACCGCGCCGGGCTCCGATCTCTGTGGTGAAACGGCCGCCTCGCTCGCCGCCTCGTCGATGGTTTTCCGAGCATCAAATCCCAAGTATGCCGACATTCTGCTCTCCAACGCGCGCAAGCTCTATCACTTCGCCGACACCTACCGCGGCAAATACAGCGACTCGATCACCGATGCCGCCTCCTTCTACAACTCGTGGAGCGGCTATCAGGACGACCTGATGTGGGGCGCGCTCTGGATGTACCGCGCCACCGGTGAGGCGGTCTATCTCACGAAGGCGCAAACCATCTACAACCAGATGTTTTCCGGCGATCCATCATCACAGAACTATCCACAACTCAAGTGGACCCACGCGTGGGACGACAAAACCTACGGTTCGCTCATCCTGTTGGCGATGCTGACCGACAACGCCGCCTACAAGACGCAGGCCGAGCGGTTTCTCGACTACTGGGCCGGCGGGCGAAGTGACGGGCAGCGCGTCGCCTTCAGCCCGGGCGGCCTCGCTTGGCTCGATACCTGGGGCAGCCTCCGCTATGCGATGAACGCCGCGTTCTGTGCGTTGGTTTACAGCGACAGGGTCCGCGATCCCGGCGGGAAATACCGGTCATTCGCCACCGGTCAGGCGAACTACGTGCTTGGCACCAATCCGTCCAACCGGTCGTATGTCTGCGGTTTCGGCACCAACCCTCCGGTCCGGCCACACCACCGCGGGGCTCATGGTTCGTGGAACAACCAGATGCAGAATCCCGTGGAAAGCCGTCATGTGCTTTACGGCGCGCTCGTCGGAGGACCGTCGCAAACCGACACCTACACCGACGCCCGCGACAACTTCATCACCAACGAAGTCGCCTGCGATTACAACGCCGGATTCACCGGCGTGATGGCCCGCATGTACGAACTCTACGGCGGTTACACCGATGCATTGTTCCCACAGACGGAAACACCAGATCCACAGTTTTTCGTGGAGGCATCCATCAACTCCAGCGCCTCGAACTATACCGAAATCCGAGCTCTCCTCAACAACCGCTCCGCGTTTCCAGCCCGCTCCAGCAGCGCGCTGCGCTATCGATATTTCGTCGATCTATCCGAACTCTACGCCGCCGGAGGGACGAAGACCAACGTCACGATCACCACCAACATGCTTGAGGGCGGCACGATCAGCGGCCTGCTGCCATGGGACGAGGCGGCACACGTCTATTATGTGGAACTTCGCTATGACGGTGTTGGCATCGTGCCCGGCGGCAGCACATCGTACCGCAAGGAAGCGCAGTTTCGCCTGGCGATTCCAACCAGCTTTGGAGCGGCGACTTGGAATCCGACGAATGATTGGTCCTACTCGGGTCTGCTTGTCGGCAACAACAGTGTGCAGCGCTCGGTTCGGATTCCGACGTATGAAAACGGTGTTCTGTTGGAGGGACTGGAAGCCCCCCGTCCGACAGCCTGGAACGTTTGGCAGGCGCTTTATTTCACTCCTCTGCAAATTGCTACCGCGGGGATGGCCGGACCACTCGATACGCCGCTGATGGATGAAATGCCGAACCTGTTGAAATACGCCCTCGGTGGCACGCCCGCCACAAAGGTTTCCCAACTCTCGCCGCAAGTGAGCCGCGTTGCGGACCGCCTGGGTGTCATGTTTTCACGAAATGTCTCAGCCGACGATGTGACACTCATCGTTCAGGTGACGGATAATCTGTCAGGACCGTGGACCAACGTCGCCCGCAGTGTGAATGGCGCGGCGATGACCGCGTTGCAAGTCGGCGTAGAGGTCGGCGAGAGCGGGACTGGCAATACTCGTCAAGTGACGGTACGTGACACTTCGAGTTCAGCACCCCGGCAATTCATGCGGTTGAGGGTTGAGGGACCTTGATCAGGGCTCCCAATATCGCAGAGGTGGACTCTGTTCGTTCGTTGAGAGCACTCCAAAAAG
>JBEDKU010000131.1:0-4304 GCA_041172045.1 Verrucomicrobiota bacterium
GATCAATTCATTCGCGCCGGTGACCGGCGCCTTCCGGAAGCTGGAAAAATCGAGCTGCTTGATGCTGGCGAAGCGCCAGGTTTCATCGCCGCGCTTCGGGGCGGGAGTGGCGAGGAAACGCTGCCAGGCGGCTTGCTGGCGGGCGGCGAACCAAGCGGGCAGATAAGCGGGGGTTTCCGGAGCGGAATCGAGGAGGGATGGCATTTCGAGAGTCGTCATTGGAGCGGGGAGCGTTTCTGTTATCCTACCGAGCCTTCCATCTCCAGATCGATGAGGCGCTTGAGTTCGACGGAGTACTCCATCGGGAACTCGCGGACGAGGTCGTTGATGAAACCGTTGACAGCGAGCGACATCGCCTGGCCTTCGTTGAGGCCGCGTTGCTGCATGTAGAAGAGCATTTCGTCGGAGACCTGGCTGACGGAGGCTTCGTGCTGCGTGGCGTGCTGGTTGCCCCGGACCGTGATGGCCGGATAGGTGTCGGTGCGGCTGTGGCTGTTGATGAGCAGGGCGTCGCACTCGGTGTTGTTTTTACAGCCCTTGAGATGTTTTGGAATGAAGACTTGGCCGCGATAGGTGGAGCGGCCTTCGCCGACGGAGATGGACTTGGAAACGACGTTGGAGGTCGTGTCGTCGGCGGCGTGGATCATCTTCGCGCCGGTGTCCTGGTGTTGTCCGGTGTTGGCAAGGGCGATGGAAATGACCTCACCGCGGGCGCGCTTGCCCTTCATGATGACGCCGGGATATTTCATCGTGAGGCGCGAGCCGATGTTGCAGTCGATCCATCTAACTTCGGCGTCTTCCATGGCGATGCCGCGCTTGGTGACGAGGTTGAAGACGTTGGACGACCAGTTTTGCACGGTGACGTATTGGATCTTCGCGCCCTTGAGCGCGACGAGTTCCACAACGGCGGAATGGAGTGTGGCGGTCTCGAATTTCGGTGCGGTGCAGCCTTCCATGTACATCAGCTCGGCACCTTCGTCCGCGATAATGAGCGTGCGCTCAAACTGGCCGAAGTTCTCCGAGTTGATGCGGAAATAGGCTTGGAGCGGTTGCTTGAGCTTGAGGCCTTTCGGGATGTAGATGAACGAACCGCCGGAGAAAACCGCGGAGTTGAGCGCGGAGAATTTGTTGTCACCGGTGGGGATGACCTTGCCGAACCACGGCCGGAAAATCTCCTCGTGCTCCTTCAGGCCTTCGGCGGAGTTGCAGAAGATGACCCCTTGTTTGGTCAGCTCTTCCTTCACGTTCGAGTAGGCGGCTTCAGAGTCGAACTGGGCTTCGACGCCGGCGAGGAACGCGCGTTCCTGCTGGGGAATGCCGAGGCGCTCGAAGGTTTCCAAAACGTCGGCGGGCACGTCGTCCCACGAGCGCTTCGGCTTCTCACCGTCGGATAGATAATAGCGGATGATGTCGAAGTCGATGGCTTCCAGATCCTTGGTCGCCCAGTTGGTGGGCATTGGCTTTTCCAGAAAGGTCTTGAGCGCCTTGTGACGGAATTCACGCACCCAGTCGGGATCGTTTTTCACGTCGGAAATGTAATCGACGGTCGCCGAGGTGAGGCCGCGCCCGGCGTCGAACTTGTTGCGTTCCGGGAACGTGAAGTCACCCTTGGTGCGGTCGATGTCGATCGCCTCACGGGTTTCATGATCGAGAACGTCTGTGGTGTCGTAGGACATGGTGGTGAATGTTGGTAATTACGCGAGAGCCGGCTCCTTGAGGAACTCGTAGCCGTCTTTTTCCAGTTCCAGAGCGAGCTCCGGACCGCCCGAGCGGACGATGCGACCTTCCGCCATGACGTGCACGTAATCCGGCTTGATGTAGTCGAGCAGGCGCTGATAGTGAGTGATCAGCAGCATGCCTCGGTCCGGGGAGCGCATGGCGTTCACGCCTTTGGCGACGATTTTAAGCGCGTCGATGTCGAGGCCGGAGTCGGTTTCGTCGAGGATGCAGTATTCCGGCTCGAGCATCATCATCTGGAGGATCTCGTTGCGCTTTTTCTCACCGCCGGAGAAGCCTTCGTTCACGGCGCGGGCGGTGAACTTGCGGTCCATTTCCAACAGGTCCATCTTCGAGTAGAGGTTCTTGTAATAGGCGACGGCGTCGATGTCCTGGCCCTTGGGCAGGCGGGCTTGCAGCGCGGCGCGGATGAAGTTGGCGTTCGAGACGCCGGGAACTTCGGATGGATATTGGAATGCCAAAAAGATGCCGCCGCGCGAACGCTCGTCGATGCCCTTGCCGAGGATTTCCTCGCCGTCCTGCGTCACCGACCCGGCGGTCACGATGTAACTTTCATGGCCGGCGATCACCTTTGAAAGGGTGGATTTGCCGGAGCCGTTAGGCCCCATGATGGCGTGGACTTCACCCTTCGGGATGTCGAGGGTGACGCCTTTGAGGATTTCGGTGCCGTTTTCGAGAGTGGCGTGGAGGTCTTGGATGTGCAGGCTCATGTGGGGAAAATTTGAATTTTGAAATTAAAGGGCGGCGAGTTTGCCGCGGAGGGTGATTTCCACGTCGTCGATGACGGCCCCGGGCGGGAGATTGAGAACGTCGGCCAGGCTGACGCCGGGTTTGAAGTCCACGTCGTGGATCACGCCGGTCACCGCGTCATGGAAATGGCCGTGTTCGCTGAGGTTCGGGCAGTAGCGGGACGACTCACGTTCAAAATTCACCTGTCGGATGATGCCGTGCTGGACGAGTGCTTCGAGGCAGTTGTAAACGGTCGCCAGCGAGATGTTCGGCAGCCGGTCCTTGACCCGCATGAAGACGTCGTTGGCCGTCGGGTGGTTCCGCTGCTGCATCAACGTCCGGTAAACTTCCTGCCGCTGACGGGTCATCCGAAGGCCGGAGATCTCCTCGGGGATCTCGATTTCGGCTGGAATTTCTGGAGTGTTGCTGACCATGGCGGCGGCAAAGTAGAGTCGAGCGGATCGATATCAAGAACTATTCCAATTATAATTATTGGAAAATTAAGATCATCAAATGATCCGGGTGCCGCTCGGATTTCCACCAAGTAGCCAGTCTCAACTGATTTCGATGCGCTTGGCCACCGGGAGGTGCTGGTTGAGCCAGACGAGCAGGAAAAACAACCTGAGCCGCCACCAGACGGCGAATGACAGGTCGGTGCGGCCGGCGAGCACGGCGTTCACCGCGCAGACGAGCCCCCAGCGGTTGTGGGGCTGGAAAAACAACTGGGTGAAGTGGAGTTTGTAGAAGTTCTCGATGAACTCCCAGTAAATCGCGATGCACCTGCGGTTGTCCTTTTCATAACGTCTCATTCCGGCGGTTAGCGGCTTGCGGGTAGCCAGCGCCTGGTGAATGGCCCGCGCGCCTTGCTGGCCGCTGGTCATCGCCAGTAGGACGCCGCTGGAAAACATTGGATCGATGAAGCCGGAAGCGTCTCCCACCCGCAGGACGCGGGGCGAGACGAGGCGCTCGTTTTTGTAGGAAAAATCCGCCATCACGTGAATTTCGTCCAACATTGCCGCCCGCTTGAAGCGCTTCCCCACCACTGGCGTCATCAGGACCGCGTCGTCGAACGCTTCCCGCGGGGTCTTGCAAAGCGCTTTGAAATCCGCCGCGTCGATGACCAGGCCGACACTGGTCCTATCAGTGGCCAGTGGGATCAGCCACATCCAGGAATTCTCGCGCCGCACGATGAGGATGTCTCCCTCCCGCTCGCCCGTCGGCATGTCCACGCCTTGGAAATGGCCGAAAGCCGCGATCTTCCGATGCCCGGCGTAATACTCCCGCTGCTTCTCCCGGTTGGCAGTGAAATTCCCCAAACCGCTCGCATCGATGAGATACGCCGCCGCGGCCTCGTGCTCCGTCCCGTCGGCGGAGCGGTATTTCACGATGACCCGGTCATTCCCGACCTCATGGCCGAGCACCTGGCATTCCTCGCGGACTTCCGCACCGTTGTCACGCGAGTGGCGCAGCAGGATGTCATCGAATTTCGCGCGCTCCACCTGCATGGCCTCGGGAAATTCGGTGAACGCACCTTTGGAAAAATCCAGCCGGTTGGCGCGCGAACCGTTGCCCATGATGAACTGCGCCGCGCGCTTCTTCGTGAAGCCGACGGTGGAAACCTTCTCCCAGACACCGAGGTCGTCGAAAATTTTCCGGTTGTACGGGAGGAGGGATTCGCCGATATGAAAGCGGGGAAATTTCGCTTTCTCCAGCACCAGCACCCGCCGCCCGGCTTGGGCAAGTGTGGTCGCCGCCGTGGATCCGGCCGGCCCGCCGCCGATGACGATTACGTCCCAATTCATATCGGTGGTGTGCGGCTTCATCGGCGAGGCTTCATG
>JBEDKU010000132.1:0-7026 GCA_041172045.1 Verrucomicrobiota bacterium
CCCTACGACTATCTGCTTTTCAGCTATCGCCGCACGGATCTCGCTAAAAACGATCGTTCGACGACGATCAAAGTCGAGTGGGACACGGATCTCGCAGGTCCCTGGGCGGATGCGTCCAGCACCGCCAATGTCGTGATTGTGGAGGAAAACGACGGGTTTGAAGCCGGGGTGGACCGGGTGAAGGTCTATCTGCCGCTATCACTTGCCGCAAACGGCAGGCTGTTCGCCCGCCTTGGCGTGTCCATCGACGCGCCTTCCCTGAATGCCCCTCCGGTGGCGGAAAATCAGGCGGTGAACGTGAATGAGGACGCTTCCGTATTGATCTTGTTAGGTGCGAGCGATCCGAACAGCGACCCCTTGGGCTTTACGGTGACGAGCCAGCCCATGCACGGGACGCTCAGCGGCTCGGGACCCAACCGGACCTACACACCCGCCGCAAACTACTCCGGCACGGACAGCTTCACGTTTATGGTAAGCGACGGGGTGGTGGCGTCCGCTCCCGCGACGGTTTCGATCAACGTCAGGGCCCTTCAGGAGTTCGATCAATGGATGGCCCCATTCGGCATCAGCGCGGGTCCGGGAGAAAACTCTGACAGCGATTCCATCATCAATGCGGTCGAGTACGTGATCGGTGGGAATCCGGGCGGCGGTTCCGACGCGCAGTTTTTGCCAACGGCGACCTTGGTTTCCGCCGACTTGAACGGTGTTCCGGGCAATGAGGATTATCTACGTTTCACTTATCGGCGGACCCACGTTGCGAGGGATGATGCGGCCACGACCATCCAAGTGGAGTGGAGCACAAGTCTGGCCGGAAACTGGACTAACACGGTGGGTATGACCCAACAAGTTTCCACCGGCGACGGCGTGGACCTGGTGAATGTGTTCATCCCTCGTGCGTTGGCCATCGGCGGCCGGCTTTTCGCCCGTCTCGGAGTTTCCGTCGTCTGGTCTCCGGCGGACGAGTAGCACCAGCCACGAAATTTGATTTGATCCATGGAAGCAACCCTGACCAAACGAGAAATGAAGCCGGCCAATCCCAGTCGGATGGGCGGAGCCATCCGTTTCGTTCGGTTTCAGGTCCTCCTCCGTTGGAGAAGGTTCTGGCTGGCCCGCTCGGGGCCGCGTAGGTTTGGGCGGGTGGCCGCGTGGCTCGCATCCAGGCACTTGCCCCCCTATCACCAGACGGCCTGTCTGGCGGATATCTATCCAAAGGGGTTTGTCGCACCCCGGGCCCGCACGAGCCACCCGGATTTACGGCTCGGAAGTCACGTGTATCTGGGAGACGGGACGATCGTATACCGCGAGAGCCAGGGAGGGCCGGTCGAGTTCCGGGACCGGGTGCATCTTTACGGCGACACGTTTGTCGAAACTGGAATGGGCGGGCGTATCGTCATCGGGGAGGACACTCACATCCAGCCGGGATGCCACATCCACGCCTATCTATCATTCATCGAAATCGGCCGAAAGGTGGAGATCGCCCCCAAATGCGGGTTCTATTGTTACGACCACGGCATGGCTCCCGGAATTCCGATCATGGATCAACCGCTGCAAAGCAAGGGGGGGATCTCGGTCGGCGACGGCGCGTGGATCGGTTACGGAGTGACCGTTTTACAAGGGGTGTCGATCGGAGCCGGTGCCGTGATCGCGGCGGGGTCGGTCGTCGTCCGCGATATTCCTGAAAACGCGATCGCCGCCGGCGCTCCCGCCAAAGTCCTCAAATTCCGCGACGGGACTCTTCCTGCTCTGGGCTGAAACCATTTCAAAAAGAACAAAACATCCATCGAATGAAAGCAGTGATCCTAGCAGGGGGCTTCGGCACCCGAATCAGTGAAGAGAGTGTGGTCAAGCCCAAGCCCATGATCGAAGTCGGCCACCGGCCCATCCTTTGGCACATCATGAAGATCTACTCCGCCCACGGCATCAATGACTTCGTCATCTGCTGCGGCTACAAGGGATACATGATCAAGGATTACTTCGCGAACTATCACCTCCACACGGCGGACATCACCTACGACCTCCGGAACCAGACGGCCACGATCCACCGCTGTGACGCGGAACCCTGGCGGGTGACTTGCGTGGAGACCGGCGAGAAGACCATGACCGGCGGACGCCTGAAACGCGTTGCGGAATACCTCGGCGACGAGACTTTCTGCCTCACCTATGGTGACGGTGTCAGCAACATCGACATCAGCGCCAGCATCGACTATCACAAAAAACACGGCAAGCTCGCCACCCTGTCGGCGGTGCAGTCGCCCGGGCGTTTCGGCGCGTTCACGCTTTCCGGCGAAAATAGCGCCGTCGAGTCCTTCCATGAAAAGCCCAAGGGCGATGGAGCCTGGATCAACGGCGGCTTCTTCGTGCTGGAGCCCGGCGTGATGGATTACATCGAGGGCGACGACACCGTTTTCGAGCGCGAGCCGATGGAGATCCTGGCGAGAAACGGGCAGTTGCAGGCGTGGAAACACGATGATTTCTGGCAGTCGATGGACACCCTGCGCGACCGGATGGTGCTCGAAGAACTGTGGGCGAGTCCGCAGCCACCTTGGAAAATCTGGGACAAGGCGGATGCCTTCGCGTAAATCCGATCACGATCAATTCCAGCATGTTCAATCAATTCTACTCAGGAAAGCGGGTCTTGCTAACCGGTCACACCGGCTTCAAGGGAAGCTGGCTTGCGCTTTGGCTCACCGAAATGGGGGCCGAGGTTCACGGACTCAGTCTGGCACCGGAGGACGGTCCGTCGCTACACCAGATCATCGCCCCTGAACGCTTCGCCAGCCAGCGGGCCTGTGACATCCGTGATTTCGAGAAATTCAAATCCGCGATTGCGGAAATCCGGCCGGAAATCGTCTTTCACCTCGCGGCCCAGGCACTGGTGCGACGTTCCTATGCGGATCCGTTGGAGACTTTCGGGTCCAACGCCTCCGGCACCGCCCATTTGCTTGAGGCCATCCGGACGCTGCGCGTGAACTGCACCACGGTGGTGGTCACCAGTGACAAGTGTTACGAAAACCGCGAGTGGGAGTTCGCCTATCGGGAAAACGATCCGCTTGGCGGGCACGACGTCTATTCCATGAGCAAGGCGGCAACCGAACTCGTCGCCCAGTCGTGGAACCGCTCGTTCTTTGCGAACGACCCGGAACTCGGCGCGGTGGTGACCGTTAGGGCGGGCAACGTCATCGGCGGCGGCGACTATGCCGTGGACCGCATCGTGCCGGACTGCATCCGCGCGGTGATGGAACCGAAACCGATTTTCGTGAGAAATCCCGCCGCGGTGCGACCGTGGCAGCATGTTCTTGAATGTCTGAGCGGTTACCTCTGCATCGGCGAGCGGGTGGCCCGCGAGGGCAAGTCCTCGCCCGTCGCCTCGGCGTTCAACTTCGGCCCGGATCCCAGTTCTTTGCAGCCCGTCCGGAGACTGGTCGAAGAGCTTCTATCTCACTGGCCGGGGGAATGGACGGATGGCTCGGACCCGCACTGCGTGCATGAGGCGAAGTTGCTGACGCTGGCTATCGACAAAGCCGCCGCCCTGCTAGGCTGGCGGCCGGTGTGGGGGTTTCAAACGGGGATCCGCGCGACGGTCGAGTGGTACAAGCACCGCCACGACGGTCCGGATCGGGACGCCGAGATGGAGGAATTCAGCCGCCGGCAGATCCGGACCTATGTGGAGGATGCCTCCCGCCTTGGATTGCCCTGGGTCAGTTAAATCATGAAATTCACCGAAACAACGATCGCCGGAGCCTATCTGATCGATCTGGAGCGCGCGGAAGACCACCGCGGGTTCTTCGCGCGCGCCTTCTCCGCCAGGGAATTCGCGGCGAAGGGACTGGCGACAAATTTCCCCGAAATCAATTTTTCATCAAGCCTCCGCAAGGGCACCATCCGCGGGCTTCACTATCAGAAGTGGCCGCACGAGGAGGACAAGGTCGTGCGCTGTGTCCGTGGCAGCCTGTTCGACGTCATGATCGACCTGCGGCCGGACTCCCCGAGTTTCCTCAAGTGGGCGGGCATCGAAATCAGTGCGGAATCCCACCAGGCGCTCTACGTGCCGGCGGGTTGCGCCCATGGCGTGCAGACGCTGGAGGATGACACTGAAATGTTATACATGGTCTCCGCCACTTACAATCCGGCGGCCGAGGCCGGCATCTGTTGGAATGACCCGTTCTTCGGCGTGGAGTGGCCCGACGTGGGTCAGCGGATCGTTACGCAAAAGGACGGGTCGTGGCCCGCATTTGATCCGTCGGTCCTGACGAACTCTTGAAAAATCATGATTATTGTTGATACAGCTTTAAAAAAACGCGCGGAGGAAGGCCGGCCCGTGAGGGTCGCCATGATCGGAGCCGGAGCCATCGGCCGTGGAGTCGCCAGTCAGATCGTGAACCGCACGCAGGGCATGGTCCTGGCCGTGGTCGCCAACCGGACGGTCGCCAACGCGGTGCGGGCGCTGGAGTTGAGCGGCGTTTCCGAGTGGAAGGTCGTGACGACCGCGGCCGGCATCGACGAGTGCGTGGCCAAGGGTATCCCCGCGGTCACGAATGATCTGTTCCTCGCCTGCGAGTCCGCGGGAGTGGACATTATCGTGGAGGTTCTATCCGACGTGGAGCTGGCGGCGGAAGTGGCGCTGCGCGCGTTCTCTCACGGGAAGGATTACCTGACGATGAATGCGGAGATGGACGCCACCTTCGGCCTCGAACTCAGGGCGCGGGCGGACGAGGCGGGAGTGATCTATTCAGTATCCGATGGAGACCAGCCGGGTGTGGAGATGAATCTCTGGCGCTACGTAAAGAGCCTCGGAATGGAGCCGCTGGTTTGTGGGAACATCAAAGGGCTTCAGGACTGCCGGCGGAATCCAACCACTCAAGAGGGTTTCGCCAAAACCTGGAACCAGGGGGTGAAAATGGTGACCAGCTTTGCCGACGGAACGAAGATTTCCTTCGAGCAGGCCTGCGTGGCAAATGCCACCGGAATGTGCGTGAGCCAGCGCGGAATGCTGGGCGGGGATTTCAAAGGCCACATCGACGAGCTGTGTCATTCCGGCCGCTATGATGTGGAGGAACTACGCCGCCTCGGCGGTGTGGTGGACTACGTGGTCGGCAGTTCCCCGGCTGCCGGCGTTTTTGTGTTGGCCGCCCATGACGATCCCTTCCACCGCTTCAATCTGAAGCTTTATAAAATGGGCGAAGGTCCTTTGTATGCGTTTTATGCACACACCCATCTTTGCTATTTCGACGTCCCCATGTCGGCGGCCAGAATGGTGTTGTTCCGGGATACGGTCATTGCCGCGCGTGAACACAAGGTGGATGTGGTGACCGTCGCAAAGACCGACCTTAAGGCCGGAACGGTGCTCGACGGCATCGGCGGCTATCACTCGTACGGGGTCTGTGAGAACGCTCCGGCCGCGGTTGAGGGCAGGCTGCTGCCGATGGGGTTGTCGGAAGGGTGCCGGTTGCTGCGCGATGTCCCCTGCGACGCGGTGATTGGTTATGAAGATGTGGAAGTCCCGGCGGGACGCTTGATTGATGAACTCCGGGCTGCCATGCTTCAGCGGGCCGCGGGATGAACATGAGAAATGACCAGCCATGAAGTCGATGATGACGAGATATTTCGAGAAACGCGCCGCCGCTGTCAGAAAGCCGGTGAAGCAAGTCGCGATCATGGTGCCGCTTCCTTCGCCAAACCTGAGTGCGGATGATGAAATCTCGATCCGTCATCTCCGGAGGCATCTCGGGGCGTATGAAAAATTTCTTCTCGTGCCGCAGGGAATGTCGGTGGAAATGAACGGCTTTTCCGTGCTCGAATTGGAACGCAGGCACTTCGGCAGCGCGGCGAACCATAACCGGATGCTCTATCGGACGGATTTCTGGGAGAACTTCGCGGATTTCGAATACGTCCTCATGTATCATCTGGACGCTCTGGTTTTCTCAGATCAACTGCAGGAGTGGTGCGGCAGGGGGCTCGACTACATCGGCTCGCCGTTCCTGCGTTGCAGCGACGCGCCGTGGGTGCGGGAGGAGCGCGTCGGCAACGGCGGTTTCGCGCTGTATCGGGTTTCCTCGGTGCTCAAGGTTCTCTGGAAGCGGTATGCGGATGATCCGTCGCGCTACTATCAGGACCGCTTTTGGCGTCAGATCGAGTTCCAGCGCAAGGTTCTCCAGCCTGTCAGGGCGGCGGTTCCCGGGTGGCTCAAAGGCAAGGCGACCGCGTCTTTGCGCAGTCAACTGCAGAAGATGGACCACACGGAAGTGAACGAACGGGGCAACGATTTGTTTTGGTCGGATGTCGCGAAGCGGTTTCTGCCGGAGTTCCGGGTGGCGTCGCTGGAAGAAGGTCTCGCGTTTTCGTTTGAGATGGAGCCCCGCCGCTGCCTGGAGCGCACCGGCGGCAGGCTGCCGTTCGGTTGCCACGCGTGGGGCCGCTATGACCGCGCGTTCTGGGAGGAGCATCTCCTCAAGGACGCCTCATGATTTTTCACAAGCCAACTCATATGAAGAACGCAAAGAAACTGTTAATTACCGGATCGAACGGACTCATCGGATCGGAAATGGTCAGGTATTTCCATGATCTTGGCTGGAAGATCCACGGCATGGACAACAACATGCGTGCGGATTTTTTCGGCCCCCAGGGTGACACTCGCTGGAACCAGCAGCGGCTTATAAGTGAATGCGCGGGATTCGAGCACCACGAACTGGACTTGCGGAACCGGGCGGGTGTGTTGGAACTGGTGCGCTCGATCCAACCGGACGCGGTGATTCACACCGCCGCCCAGCCAAGTCACGATCTGGCCGCTTCCCGTCCATTTGACGACTTCGACGTGAATGCGGGTGGGACTCTCAATCTGTTGGAAGCCGTGCGGTTGGCTTGTCCGGAAATTCCGTTCGTCCACATGTCCACGAACAAGGTTTACGGCGACGCGCCGAACCGGATTCCGCTGAAAGAACTGGCGACGCGCTGGGAGTATGACGATCCGGAATACTGGGACGGCATCAAGGAAAGCTTCACCATCGACCAATCCAAGCACTCGCTGTT